>NZ_DASQPW010000021.1:0-7625 GCF_035643755.1 Stackebrandtia sp.
TGCTGGAACTCCAGGACCCCGAGACCGGTGCGGCCATGGAGATCCAGACCCATGACGCGGCGTTTCGGCGCCGCTACGCCCACGCCGCGCAGGTGCAGCGCGCCGAGATCGCGGCGGGGCTGCGCCGCGCCGGCGCCGCCCGGCTGCGGCTGTCCACCGACTCCGACTGGCTGCGCGACATCGTGCGCTTCGTCGCGTCGCAACGTCACGCTCGTACGAGAGGAACCACCCGTTGATCCGTTATCTGGAACCGTGGTGGCTGTTGGCCGTCATCCCCGTTCTCGCGCTCATCGGCCTGTACGTGTGGGCCGTGGTGCGCAAGCGCTCCTACGCGGTGCGGTTCTCCAACATCGAGCTTTTGGCGAAGATCTCCGCCAAGGGGCCGGGTTGGCGCAAGCACCTGCCCGCCGCGATCCTCCTGGCGGGGCTGCTGGTGATGTCCACGGGCATGGCGCGCCCGGCCATCGACACCAAGCAGCCCACCGAGCGGGCCACCGTGGTGCTGGCGCTGGACGCCTCGCTGTCCATGCAGGCCAAGGACGTCTCGCCGACCCGCTTCGAGGCGATGAAGAAGGCGTCCCTGCAGTTCGTCGACGAGCTGCCGCAGCAGTACAACCTGGGCCTGGTCACGTTCTCCAAGGCCGCCAACGTCGCGGTTTCGCCCACAAAGGACCGCAACCAGGTGAAGTCGGCCATCAAGGGCATGGAGCTGGACCGCTCCACGGCGCTGGGCGAGGCGGTCTTCTCCTCGCTGCAGGCCATCCAGTCGGTGCCGCCCGACGGCTCCAACGAGCCAGCCCCGGCCCGGATCCTGTTGCTGTCGGACGGGTACCGCACCTCCGGGCGGCTGGTGGAGGACGGCGCCAAGGCGGCCAAGGACGCCAAGGTTCCGGTGTCCACAATCGCCTTCGGCACCGACCAGGGAACCGTCAACATCGACGGCGAGACCACCGAGGTCCCCGTGGACCGCGAAACCCTGTCCCAGACGGCGAAGACCACCGGAGGCAAGTTCTACGAGGCGGCGTCCATAAGCGACCTGAAGGACGTTTACAAGGACATGGGTTCGTCGATCGGTCACCGCACGGTCGCCGTCGAGATCGCGCAGTGGTTCATCGGCATCGCACTGATCCTGGGATTCGCCGCGGTCTTCTTGAGTCTTATGTGGACTTCGAGGGTGCCCTGATCCCACCCGTATCGCGAGCCTGGTCAAGGCCCCGCGTACCATGCGTACGAATTACACCGAGCAGGACGAGGAGTTGACGTGGCGCGCACCGTGCTGGTTACCGGGGGCAATCGCGGGATCGGCCTGTCCATCGCGCGGGCCTTCGCCAAGCAGGGCGACCGCGTCGCCGTGACGCACCGGGGAAGCGGCGCCCCCGACGGCCTGTTCGGCGTCCCGTGCGACATCACCGACTCGGGCGCGGTGGACGCCGCCTTCACGGCCGTGGAGGCCGAACTCGGCCCCGTCGAGGTGCTGGTGGCCAACGCCGGCATCACCGACGACACGCTGCTGCTGCGCATGAAGGAGGAGCAGTTCACCAGCGTCGTCGACACCAACCTCACCGGCGCCTGGCGCTGCGTCAAGCGGGCCTCGTCCAAGATGCTGCGCGCCAAGTTCGGGCGCATCGTCTTCATCTCCTCGGTCACCGGCCTGTACGGCAACGCCGGACAGACCAACTACGCCGCCAGCAAGGCCGGGCTGGTCGGCCTGGCCCGCTCCATCACCCGGGAGCTGGGCAGCCGCAACATCACCGCCAACGTGGTGGCGCCGGGGTTCGTCGAGACCGACATGACCGCCGAACTCGACGCCGCGCAGCGCGAGGCCTACGCCAAGGCGATCCCCGCCGGGCGCTTCGCCACCCCCGAGGAGGTCGCGGCGGCAACCTGCTGGCTGGCCTCCGACGCCGCCAGCTACATCACCGGCGCCGTGATCCCGGTCGACGGTGGACTCGGGATGGGCCATTAGCCCGGCGTCAACAACACATCACAGTCGATACAAGGAGACCGCATGACAGGGTTGCTGGACGGAAAACGCCTGCTGATCACCGGTGTCATCACGGAGCAGTCCCTGGGATTCGCCGTGGCGAAGCTCGCGCAGGAACAGGGCGCCGAGGTGGTGCTGACCGGTTTCGGGCGGCTGTCGCTGGTCAACCGGATCGCCGCGCGCCTCCCCAAGCCCGTCCCGGTGCTCGAGCTCGACGTCACCAACGACGAACACCTGGACTCCCTGGCCGAACGGGTCCGGGAACATGTGCCCACGGTGGACGGTGTGTTGCACTCGATCGCCTATGCCCCGCCCTCGGCGCTGGGCGGCGGGTTCCTCACCGCCCCTTGGGAAGACGTGGCCACGGCGCTGCAGGTGTCGGCGTTCTCGCTGAAGTCGCTGGCGGTGGCGTGCCTGCCGCTGATGGAAAACGGCGGCGGCATCGTCGGCATGGACTTCGACGCCGCGCAGGCCTGGCCGGTGTACGACTGGATGGGCGCCTCCAAGGCGACACTGGAGTCGGTGACCCGCTACCTGGCACGTGATCTAGGCCCCAAGGGAATCCGGGTGAATCTGGTCGCCGCGGGCCCGCAGCGCACCATGGCAGCCAAGTCCATCCCCGGTTTCGACCAGTTCGAGACCGCCTGGCAGGAGCGCGCGCCGCTGGGATGGAGCCTCACCGATTCCACGCCGGTGGCCAAGGCGGCACTGTTGTTGATGTCGGACTGGTTCCCGGCGACGACCGGCGAGGTCGTTCACGTGGATGGCGGCTTCCACGCGATCGGGGTACCGGTCGCCGAATCGTGAGCGTCGGTCATCCTTGCTGGTGGGAAACAACTTCACAACTTCCGGGATTGTTTAGAACTGATGAACTACGACGCATTGCTCCTCGTTTCCTTCGGTGGCCCCGAAAACCCCTCCGACGTGCTGCCGTTTCTGCGTAACGTGACGCGCGGCCGGGGAGTCACCGAGGAGAGATTGACCGAGGTGGCCGAGCACTACTACCACTTCGGCGGCATGTCGCCGATCAACGAATGGTGCCGCTCCCTGGTGGCGGCGCTGCGCCAGGAATTCGCCGCGCACAACGTGAACCTGCCGGTGTACTGGGGCAACCGCAACTGGCCGCCGATGCTGGTCGACGCCGTGCAGCAGATGGAAAGCGACGGGGTGAAGCGCGCCCTGGCGTTCACCACCAGCGCGTACGGCTCGTACTCGTCGTGCCGCCAGTACCTGGAGGACCTGTCGGCGGCGCGGGCCGCCGTGGGCGCCTCGGCCCCGGTGATCGACAAGATCCGGCACTTCTTCGACCACCCCGGCTTCATCCAGCCCTTCGCGGACAATCTCGCCGTGGCCCTGCGCAACGTCCCGGAGTCCTCGGCCGGGCACACCCGCATCCTGTTCACCGCGCACTCGATCCCCACGGTCATGAACGACGTGTCGGGTCCGGCCGGAGCCCGCTACACCGACCAGGTCGCCGAGGCGGCGTCGCTGGTGGTCGAGGCCGCCAAGACCGACCTGCCGTACGACATCGTGTGGCAGTCGCGCTCGGGGCCGCCCGGCTCACAGTGGCTGGAGCCCGACATCAACGACCACCTCAAGGCGCTGGCCGCCGAGGGGGTCGCCTCGGTCGTGGTGTGCCCGGTGGGTTTCCTGTCCGACCACATGGAGGTGCTGTGGGACCTGGACACCGAGGCGATGCAGACCGCCCAGGGTCTCGGCATGACCCTGCACCGTTCCGCCACGCCCGGCCTGGACGGGCGCGTGGTGACGATGGTGCGCGAGCTGGCGGCCGAGCGCACCGACGGCGTGGCCGTCAAGCGGCTCGGCAAGCTGCCGCTGTGGAACCCCAACGACGATGGCTGCTGCCCGGCGCGTCGCCCACCGGGCATGGGCCGCTGACGAACCGCCAAGACGATGGATTCGGCGGCGGTGTTGCTGGCGGCGCGCCTGGTGCCGTGGTTGCGGGCGTGGCGCGCGGGCCTGACCTCCCTTGACGAGGTGGTCACGGCGCTGACCTCGGGCTGGATGTCCGGGGTCGAGCAGGTCGTGCTCGGCGAGACCGAGGCCCTGGGCACCTCGCTGCCCAACGGGCTGGCGCGGTTGTCGTCGGTGCCGTGCCACGAGATCCGGCTGGTGCTGGCGGTGCCCGGCGACGCGCGGGGCCTGCCGGTGAGCGGGCCGTTCGCCGCGGCGGGGCTCACGGCGGGCGAAGCGGTGGTGGCGGGCGTACACGGCCTGGTGCCCGAGCACCGCGAGCACACCTCCGGCTCCGGCGACGACTTCGAGACCGTCACCTGGAGGCTATACACTTTGGACGATCCGCCGCTGCCCGTGGCGGACGTCGGCGTCGGCGAGGCCGACCTGGCGCTCACCGAGGCCCTGCACGACGCCACCAAGCGGCTGACCGATATGGACGTCGCGTCCTGGAACCCCGATCTGGGCCGCGCCCTCGGGCAGGCCCGCAAGCCCCAGGCCCCCGACCTGCCGCCCGGTTTCGACCCCCGCGCCCGCCGCCTCTACGCCCGCGCGCTGCTGCTCAACCGCGTCGTCGCCGTCGCCGAATCCGACGCGATGGGCGGGGCGGTCACGGCGGCCGAGGCCGCGGCGCGGCTGGACGCGCTGCGCCCGCTGGCCGCCGCTTGTAGACAAGCCATAGGTGCCGCTTGCCACGCTCGACTAGGTTAGAGGCCCGCCCGACACATCGAACGGGCTCAATTGAGACACTCGCGTGACGCGCGCGGCGGGGGATTGTGACAGGCTTGAGTGGTGGCGTGGATCATCTGGCTCGCGGCGGCCATCATTCTCGGCATAGCCGAGATGGCCAGCCTGACGTTCGTGCTGCTCATGTTGGCGGGGGGCGCTGCGGGAGCGGCCCTGGCGGCCGCCCTGGGCGCGCCGCTGCCGATTCAGGGGCTGGTGTTCGTGGTGGTGTCGACGCTGGCGCTGGTGGGGGTGCGCCCCTACGCCCGGCGGCTCCGCGACAACCGCGCCGGGCCCGGCGTCGAGTTCGGCGCCCGCGCGCTGGAGGGGGCCACGGCGGTGGTGCTGGAACGGGTCGATCGTCATCACGGTCTGATCAAGATAGAGGGTCAGGAATGGTCGGCCCGCAGTTATGACGGCGACCAGATTCTGGAACCAGGAGAAGATGTGAACATCGTAGAGATTCGCGGCGCGACCGCGATGGTTTGGAGGCAGTCGTGAGTGGAGGTCAGGTCGTCCTGATCGTCCTGTTGTGCCTGGTGGGGTTGTTCTTCCTCATCATGCTGTTCAAGATGGTGCGAATCGTCCCGCAGCAGCAGGAATACATTGTGGAGCGTTTGGGTAAGTACGCCAAGACCCTGACGCCCGGTCTGAGCTTCCTGGTACCCATCCTGGACTCGGTGCGCTCGCGAGTGGACAAACGCGAGCAGGTGGTCAGCTTTCCGCCGCAGCCCGTCATCACCTCCGACAACCTGGTGGTGTCGATCGACACGGTGATCTACTACATGGTCACCGACTCGGTGCGCGCCACCTACGCCATCGCCAACTACCTGCAGGGCGTCGAGCAGCTCACCGTCACCACGCTGCGCAACGTGGTGGGCTCCATGGATCTGGAGCAGGCGCTCACCAGCCGCGACAGCATCAACTCCGCGCTGCGCAGCGTGCTGGACGAGGCCACGGGCCAGTGGGGCATCAAGGTCACCCGCGTCGAGATCAAGGCCATCGACCCGCCGCCCAGCGTGCGCGAGTCCATGGAGAAGCAGATGCGCGCCGAGCGCGACAAGCGCGCCGCGATCCTCAACGCCGAGGGCGTCAAGGCGTCGCAGGTGCTCACGGCGCAGGGTGAGCAGCAGGCCGCGGTGCTGCGGGCGCAGGGCGATCGGCAGGCCCGCATCCTGCAGGCCGACGGTCAGTCCAAGGCGATCGAGCAGGTCTTCCGCGCGATCCACAAGTCGAACCCGGACGAGAAGTTGCTGGCCTACCAGTACCTTCAGACCCTGCCGCAGATCGCCGCGGGTCAGTCCAACAAGATCTGGGTGATCCCCGCCGAGCTCACCCGCGCGCTGGACGCGTTCGGCGGGGCCATGGGCGGCGGCTCGTCGTCGTCCCCCGCCTCGTCGCTGGCCGACGCGGTGTCGTCGGCGATGACGTCGTCCGAAGAGGACGAGGAGTCCGCCGAAGCCTCCGATGTGGACTTCGGGGAGGTCGACGTCCCCGATGTCGTGGTGCCCACCGAGCCCGCGGACACCATCACGGGCGAGGATGCCGACTCCACCACCCGCATCGGCAAGCGCAAGACGGACGACACCGGCGACACCCAGGCCATCGAGGCCACGCCGCCGGTGCCGCCCGTTCCGCCGGCGCCGTACACGGCCGCCGACGCGGCCAACCAGGTTCTCAACCCGCCGCCCGCCCCGCCGCCCGCGGGCCCGCTGGGACCTGACCAACCGCCGGCGGTGTGACCGAACGACCCTGAAGGGGCGGACAGCGATGCCTGTCCGCCCCTTCGCGCGCGCCCACGCCGCGGCCCGGGCGGCGCGGGTAGCGTGGCGGCGTGGTGGAGCTGCGGCAGTTGAGGTATTTCGTGGCGGTGGCCGACGCGGGGAACATCGGGCGGGCCGCGGCGGGGTTGCGGATCGCGCAGCCGTCGTTGAGCCAGCAGATTCGGGCCCTGGAGCGGAGCCTGCGCGTGGAGCTGTTCGTGCGGGAGGCCACCGGGGTGCGGCTCACCGACGCGGGGGTGACGCTGGCCGAGGCGGCGCGGAAGGTACTGGCGAAGGCGACGGCATTTGAGCGGGTCGTCGAGGAGGTGCGCGACGGGGCGACGGGGGAGTTGAGGATCGGCACCGCGCCGTTCATTCCCGATGACTGGCTGGTGAGGGCGGTGTCGCGTTTTCGGCGGCAATGCCCCGACGTGAAGGTCTCCACCAGCAGCCTGCACACCCCGAAGCTGGTGGAGAGGCTGGTGGCGCGCCAGGTGGACGCGGGGTTCACGCGGCTGCCCGCCGACCATCCCGACATCGCCACCGTCGTCATCCGCGAGGAACCCGCGGGCCTGCTGCTGCGCGTCGACGACCCGCTGGCGGCGTACGCGGCGGTGCCCGCCAGACAGCTGACGGGGCGCGAGCTGGTGACCGTCCCCCGGGAATGGAACCCCGACCTGGTGGTCGCCTTCGAGGCAGCGGTGCGGCGGGCGGGGGCGGATCCCATCGTCGAACGGGAATCTGACTCGATAACCACCACAATGGACCTCGCGCGGGGCGGGCTCGGGATACCCGTCACCCAGCAGCGGTGGTTTCACGGTCTCGACGACCTCACGTGGCGGCCGATATCCGATGTGGACTTCATGATGCGCTGGGCGGTCGCCTACCATCGGCGTCATCTCGGCCCGCTGGGTCACAAGTTCATCGCGGCGGTGCGGGCCGTCAAGGCCGACGAGCGGGGGGTATAGGTTCCGCCTATGCCGCCCTAGTCAAGCGGTCTTGGACGACCGAGCCTCGCGGCGGTTGTCTGGAGGGGACCAGCCGTTCTCTCCTCGGGAGCCCCGTTGACCACCATCGCGAACCCATCCGCCCGTCCCGCCGCCGCGCCGACGGCCGCTTCGAACCCCGTGCGCGCCGTCGCCGCGGCCGTGGCCGCGACCGCCGCGGGCATCACGCCC
>NZ_DASQPW010000022.1:0-22045 GCF_035643755.1 Stackebrandtia sp.
GCGCAGGGTGACCGCGATGACGCCCTCCTCGGGTCCCGAAAGATTCGGCGCTCGCCGAATCACTGGCATCGAGCCTAGCCGCCCCACCAGGATGGTGATCATGACGGAAACCGAGATCAACCCCGACTGGGAGCGCCGCAGCGTCGCCCTGTGGGCCTCCATCGACGACCACGAGCCCGCCGAATTTCGCGACCGGGTCGCCGCCCTGGCCGCCGAGGCCGGTGAGGACAGCGGGCTGGGCGACTTCGAGCGCGCCGCGGCCTGGGATTCCACCGGCCACCCCGACCAGGCGATCCCGCTGTATCGGGAGGCGCTGGACAAGAAGGTGCCCGGGGAGCGCCGCCGCCGCGCGGTGATCCAGATGTCGAGCTCCCTGCGCAATGTCGGCCACCCCGACCAGGCCGTGGAGCTGCTGACCGCCGAGATGAACTCCGGGTCGGACCACCTGGACGACGCGGTGAAGGCCGTCCTCGCCCTGGCGCTGACCGATGTGGGCAGGGAGCGGGAGGCGGTGTCGCTTGTGGTGGGCGCGCTGGCGCCCCATCTGCCGCGTTATCAGCGCTCGATGGCCAACTACGCCCGGCTGCTGTTGGAGCCCGAGGAACCGTAGGGAAAGGACACACGAGTGGCGTCGCACAGATTTGTGCGACGCCACTCGTGTTGTGGCCCTGGGGTTGTCGAGGAGTCTGAAGGAGGCTTCAGCGCTCTTAAGCGTGGGTTCAGGCGGCGTTGCGCATGATGGGCGGCGTCGGAAAATCCGGCACACTGTTCGAAAGGATCCATCATGAACACCTCCTTTGTGGCCAAGCATCGGCGTTGGTTTCTGGCCGGCGTCACCGGCATGGTGTTGGCGGGCGCGGCGGTGGCCACCAGCAGCGCGGCCTTCGCCGACGACGGCGGCACCGACGATTCCACCGCCGCCTCCTCGTCGGTCAGTGTGGACGTCAAGGACGCCGCCGACGCCGCCACGGCGGATCAGTCCGATTGCGACGTGACCGCCGCCCTGCTGTACGACAGCGGCCAGACTCCGATGTGGAACATCGAGATGACGTGCGGCGACGGCACGGTGAAGTACGTGGACGTCAACGCCCAGGACGGTTCGGTGTCCAAGGCCGACGACGACCCCGGCAGCGGTGGGGCCTCGACCGGCGATGACGGCGCCGACGACGGGGGCACCGCCAACTAGACCCGCCGGTGGGGCCGCCGCCCGGTTCGGTCTTCCCCGTTCCGATCCGGACCGGGCGGTGGGTCAGCGAGGCGCCGCTGTCACGAGCGCGCGACGGGCACGGGGCCGAGGTTCTGCCAGATCTCGCGGGTGGCGCTGGACTTGTTCAGGGTCACGAAGTGGATGCCCGGGGCGCCCTCGTCCAACAGCTTGCGCGCCAGCTCGGTGGCCACCTCCACGCCGACGGCGCGCACCGCCTCGGGGTCGTCGGCGACGGCGTGCAGGCGGTCGGCCAGGTCGGACGGGAACTCGGAGCCCTGCAGCTGGGCCATCTTCTCGATCTGCTTGACGTTGGTGACCGGCATGACCCCGGGGATGATCGGGACGTTGACGCCGGCGGCTTCCACGGCGTCGCGCAGCCGAACCCAGTCACGCCAGTCGAAGAAGAACTGCGTGATGGCGAAGTCGGCGCCCGCGCGGCACTTGTCGATGAAGTGGCGGGTGCAGGTGTCCCAGTCGGGGCTGCGCGGGTGCTTCTCGGGGAACGCGGCGACGCCGACGCAGAAGTCCCCGGCGGACTTCACCAGTTCCACCAGCTCGGCCGCGTAACGCAGGCCGTCGGGGTGCGCCACCCACTCCCCCTGCGGATCGCCGGGCGGGTCGCCGCGCAGCGCCAGAATGTTGCGCACGCCGCCGGAGGCGAAGTGGCCGACGAGATTGCGCAGCTCCGCCACCGAGTGGTTCACCGCGGTCACGTGCGCCATCGGCAGCAGGGTGGTCTCGGCGGCGATGGCGTCCGTGGTGGACACCGTCGAGGTCCGGTTCGAACCGCCGGCGCCGTACGTAATGGACACAAAGGAGGGTTGCAGCGACTCGAGCTCGCGGATCGCCTGCCACAGCACCCTTTCCCCGCGCTCGGTCTTCGGGGGGAAGAACTCGAACGAGAAGGTCGGGTCGGTGCCCCGCAGCAGATCGGAGATCGCCGCGGGGTGGCCGGGCATCACGGAGGGCGTACCAAGAGTCACCCCTCAACCCTAACCGTCGGCGCAGCTGGCGGCCCAGGGCGCGGCCCGCGTCCCATCATGCGGCCCCAGCGGCGGGTGCGGGGGTGCGTCCCCGTACCGTCGGATCCGTGCCAGGACCGATCGACCACGCGAATCTCGGCGCCCGAATCGAAACCGCGCTGACGGCGTTTCTCGCCGAGCAGCGTCGTCGGCTCACCGGGATCGACGCCGCGCTCGCGCCGGTGTGCGAGGCCGCCGAGATCTTCGTGCTCGGCGGCGGCAAGCGCATCCGTCCCGCGTTCGCCTACTGGGGATATCGCGGCGCCGGCGGCGCCGACAGCGACGAGGTGGTGGGCTGCGTGGCGTCGCTGGAGATGCTGCAGGCCTCGGCGCTGATGCACGACGACCTGATGGACGAATCCGACACCCGGCGCGGCGAGCCGTCGGTGCACCGCCGCTTCGCCACCCGCCACACCGAATCGGGCTGGTCGGGGTCGGCGCGCGACTTCGGGGACAACGCCGCCCTGCTGCTGGGCGACCTGGCCATGACCTGGTCCGACGAGATGTTCACCGGCGCGGGCATGCCCGCCGACGCGGTCGCCGCGGCCCGCGTCGACTTCGACTGGATGCGCACCGAGGTGAGCGCGGGCCAGTACCTCGACGTCCTCACCCAGGCCGAGCGCGACACCACCGTGGAGCGGGCGCTGAAGGTCGCGCGTTTCAAGTCGGCGAAGTACACCATCGAACGCCCCCTGCTGATGGGCGCCGCGCTGGCGGGAGCCTCCGAACACGTGCGCGCCACGTATTCCGAGCTCGGCCTGCCGCTGGGCGAGGCCTTCCAGCTGCGCGACGACGTCCTGGGCGTCTTCGGCGACCCCGCCCAGACCGGCAAGCCCGCCGGCGACGACCTGCGCGAGGGCAAACACACCTTCCTGATCGCCCGCTCCTATCGGGCCGCCGACGGCGCCCAGCGATCCGTCCTGGACTCGCGGCTCGGCGACCCCGACCTCGACGACGCCGGGGTGGAGGCGCTGCGCGCGGTCATCCGCGACACGGGGGCGCTGGCCGCCACGGAGGAACGCATCGATCGCCTCGCCGAGGCGGCGGCGGCGGCGCTGCGCGAGGCCAAGCAGCTGCTGGAGCCCCGGGCCACCGAGGTGCTCACCGAGCTCGCCGAGGCCGCCGTCCGCCGCCACCTGTAGCGATTCCGCCTTTCGGCCGATGACCGGCCGTCCGTTGAGACGATTTGAGACCCGCGAGAGGTACCGCGCAGCCACCTTTCGCGCGCGGCCTCGTTGGACCCTGTAGCCGCTCGCCAACGCATCGTCGTCGGATCTCCTCCATCCCGGCCGTTGCGTTGACGGGCGCGATCCGCATCACGAGTTGACCGCGGACGCACAGCGGCTGGGGTGCCGCCGGTCCGCGCCGAAGGGAATGAACCTGATGAGACTGTCCCGCGAGATCGCCGGGCTGTTGCGCTCGCTTCGTTACGATCTGCGCCATTCGGGACGGGCCCGCATGATGGCGGTGCTGACGCTGCTGGGGACGGCCGTGGTGGTGGTGCTGTCCCTCGGGGTGGCCGCCGCGACGGGCGCCAACGGCACCCGTCCCACGGGGGTCGACTCCTCGCCGTCCAGCGACATCGGCGAGGCGGGCATGGCCGGGCAGGACGGCAACGGCCCCGGCCGGGGCGACAACACCGACCAGTTCGGGATTCCCGACGGCTCGAAGAGCTCGTCGAAGTCGCCGAGCTCCTCGGCGTCCCATTCCCGGCCGTCGTCGCCCTCGCACCGACCCACGCATCATCCGACCCCCCACCCGACCCACACGCCGTCGCCCACCGACTCCCCCACGCCCACCGACCCTCCGACCTCGGAGGACGGCGGCTCGCCCAGCAGCTGAGGCCGCCCGGGCCGTCGGGTTACCCCCAACGCGGGACCCGCTCCGCGGGCGGCAGCGCCTAGAGTGCTGGGATGCCTGAAGGTCCGACCCGCACCACCCACACCGACGCCGCGGGCGACGCCATCGACGAGCTGCTGGGTTGGTACGACACCTACGCCGACGACCTGCGCCGGGTGCGTGAGGAACAGCGCGAACACCGCGCCGCCCGCCCCACGATGCGGGCCCAGCTGGACGACCTCGAGGCCGAGCTGACCTACCTGCGCATCAGGAACGCCCGGCCCGCCCACGTGGTGGAGATCGGCTGCCTGCACGGCTGGTCGACCAGTTGGCTGCTGCGTGCCTTGCGCGACAACGATCACGGACGGCTGCACAGCTTCGACCGGGTGGACGCCGCCACCCGCGCGGTTCCCAAGGAGCTGACCTGCGACCGCTGGAGCTTCGTCCACGGCGACATGCGCGAGGGTCTCGACCGGCTCCCCGCCAACATCGGGTACCTGTTCATCGACGCCGCCCACACCGCGCGCTTCGCCAAGTGGTACCTGGCGTCGGTGCTGCCGCGGGTGGTACCGGGCACCCCGGTCAGCGTCCACGACGTGTTCCACCTGCGTCGCCCCCTGCCGTTCACCGAGGGCAGCGTGCTCCTGAAGTGGTTGCGCGCCAACGACATCGACTATTTCACCGTCGCCCGCCGCGCCGCACCTGAGGCGCACCGCCGCCTCGTTGCCAAGCGCCGCGAGCTCGGCATCGACGCCCCCGTCCACGACGGCGACCACAACCCGATGCTCTTCTTCACCCGCTGAGGACGCCGTGCCATCCCACGCCAGCTTCACCGACCGCGAAGACCTGCGCGGCAAGGCGTACGCCGACGAACGCCACCTGCTGACCCGAAAGTCGATCTACCAGTACCGGCGTCCCCCGCTGGCGCTGGTGGACGAGGTGATGGCGCGCCTGGCCGACGCCCCCGGCGGGCCGCGCGTCGACGTGGGCTGCGGCGACGGCGCCTACACCCGGGCGATGCGGCGGCAACGCCCCGACGCGACCGTGGTGGCGATCGACCTGTCGCCGGGAATGGCCCGCGCGGCGGGCGCGCCCGCGCTGGTCGCCGACGCGACGCGGCTGCCGCTTCCCGACGGCTCCTGCGCGGCGGCGCTGGCCCTGCACATGCTGTACCACGTTCCCGATCCCGACGCCGCGGTCGCCGAGCTGGCCCGGGTGTGCCGCCCGGGCGGGCGGGTCGTGATCGCCGGCAACGCCGACGCCGACAAGGCCGAGTTCAACGGCCTGTGGGAGCGCGCCGCGCTGCGGGTTCCCGGTGCGGCGGGGCGGTTCCGCCGGGACGCCTTCCTGTCGCTGGATGAGGTGGAGCACCTGGCCGGGGCGCACTTTCGGCGGGTGCGGCGCGAGGATTTCACGGGTGTCACCGTGGTCCCCACGGCGGCGCCGCTGGTCGACTTCCTGGACTCCACCCGCGCGCTGCGCGGCGTCGACGACGCCGTCTTCGACGCGGTGCTGGGGCACGCGGCGGCGGAGATCGCCTCCGCGATCGACCGCGACGGCGCCTTCAGCTTCACGAACCATATTGGACTGATTACCGCGGAAGGCTGACGCGCCGCCCGTTTGGCGCATCCGCCGCGCTTCCACGCCATAGACTCCCCACTGTGGGGGAAACGTACGTGGACGATCCGCTGGTCGGCGAGCTCATAGACTCCCGATACCGGGTGGACGCCGCGCTGGCCTCGGGCGGGATGGCGCGGGTGTACCGGGCGTATGACACCCGGCTGGAGCGCGTGGTCGCGGTGAAGGTCATCAACGCCACCCTGGCCGCCCGCCCCGCGTTCGCCGAGGCGTTCTGCCGCGAGGCCAAGACCATCGCCCGCCTGTCCCACCCCAACGTGGTCGGCGTCTTCGACCGCGGTCATCACGGCAACCTGCCCTACGTGGTGATGGAGTTCGTGGACGGCCGCACCCTGCGCGACGAGCTGTCCGCGCACCGCCGCCTCCGCCTGGAGCGGGCGCTGGCAGTGTGCCGCCAGCTGTCGGCCGGGGTCGCCGCCGCGCATCGGATCGGCCTGGTGCACCGCGACATCAAGCCCGAGAACGTGTTGATCGACCGCTCGGGCACGGTGAAGGTGGTGGACTTCGGGCTGGCTCGCGCCGCGCACGTCGCCGAGACCCGCCGCGCCCCGCTGCTGGTCACCGCCGCCTACGTCGCCCCCGAGATCATGACCGGCGGACCCGCCACCCCCGCCACCGACGTCTATTCCATCGGCATCGTGCTGTACGAGCTGCTCACCGGGGCCGTCCCCTTCGACGGCCCCAATCCGTCGCGGGTGGCGCGGCTGCACGTCGACCACGCCGTCCCGTCCCCCGCCACCCTGCTGCCCCAGCTGCCGCCGCCGGTGTGCTCGATGGTGGTCCGCGCGACCCGCCGCAACCCGACGGCCCGCTTCCGCGACGCCGACACGCTGGTGTCCGCAATGGACGGGGTCCTGCGCCGCGCGGGCAACACTCGCCACCCGCGGCCCGTGTCCCGCCCGCGCCGACTCCGCCGCCTGGCGCTGGTCACGATCGCGCTGCTGCTGGTCGGCGCGGCGGGCTGGTGGATGGCCGCCGACGGCGCCGACAAGGGCTCCCCGCACCCCACCGCCCCCATCAGCAGCCAGTCCCCGTTACTCGTCTTTGGGCTGCTCGATCAGGGTCTGCAGGTACATCGGCTCGCCCAGCTTCTCGATCAGGTCGAGCTGGGTCTCCAGGTAGTCGATGTGCTCCTCCTCGTCGGCGAGGATGCCCTCGAAGAGCTTCGCCGAGGTGACGTCGTGGATCGAGCGCATGTACTCGATGCCGCGCCGCAGCCGATCCACCGCCTCGACCTCGATCTGCATGTCGCTGCGGAACATCTCGGGGACGTTCTCGCCGATGCGCAGGGCGAAGAGCTTCTGGTAGTTGGGCAGTCCCTCGAGGAACAGGATGCGGTCGGTGAGGATCTCGGCGTGCCGCATCTCGTCCAGCGACTCGGCGCGGGTGTGCTTGGCCAGCTTGGTGTAGCCCCAGTTGTCCTGCATCTTGGCGTGCAGGAAGTACTGGTTGATGGCGGTCAACTCGGCGGTCAACTGCTCGTTCAGGAATTCGATGACCTGCTTGTCGCCTCGCATGGTCGCCTCCTCGTCTCATTAGATCATGAACGCGTCACACGCTACGGAAACGGGAAAACGGACAAGACGTCAGGAAACCCTAAAATAGGTCAGGCTTGGCTAAGATTCGCCGTGCCATAAGAGAGGAGCCGTGACGATGATGATCGAGCAGGACCAGATTCGCCTAACCCCCGAGTTCCAGCTGGGCAAGATGCTGATGTCCCACACGGGCGAGTGGACGCTTGATGAATTCGAGACCATTCCCACTGAGGTGTCCGTCGAACTCCACGATGGGAACCTGATCATGACTCCAAGTGCCATGCCAGAACACATGTACGCCAGCGGAGAGCTCGTTCTTCTTTTCAGGGAGACGGTCAAGCATCGGCCACAGGTGAACATGGGGGTTGACGTCTATTGTGGATGCGATAGCCGTTGCATCCGCAAACCCGACCTTTTGATCCTGCGCGAGCCGCAGCACGGGCGTCCGATCCCGTCGGCGAACCTGCTCCTGGTCGGCGAGGTCGTGTCGCCAGGAAGCAGGGACGAGTGGGGCGACAAGATGCGCGATTACGCCGACGGCGGCATCGAGTGGTACCTGATCGTCCAGGAAACCCCCGCGGGTTTTCGCGGCGAACTGCACCGACTCGACGAGTCGGGCAAGTATCGGCTGGTCGTCGAGGCGGAGCCCGCGGGCGAACTCAAGCTCCCCGAGCCATTCGAACTGGACATCAACCTGCGCGAGCTTTCGTACTAGCCCGCCGTCAGGGCCGCGGGGCCGTACTCTGCCTCCAGCAGGTCGGCGATCCGCTCCAGGCAGTTGCCGCAGCCCGTTCCCGCGCCGCACGCGTCGCCGACGGCGTCTTCGGTGCGGGCGCCCTCTTGGATGCAGCCCCGCACCTCTTTTTCACACACGCCGTGGCAGATGCAGACGTACACCGAGCGGTCCCTCCTAGGTAAGCCTCTCCTAACAAAGGCTCACCTAAGGTAACCCGTCGCGCGGCGCCGTGGCCATCCCCCGAACGTCGGATGTGCGTCACACCCGCGACAGCAGCTCGGTGAGCACCTTGATCGCCTGGTCGATGCCGTCGTCGTCGACGTCGAGGTGGGTCAGCAGGCGCCCCGAGTCGGAGCCCATCACCGAGATCAGGACGCCGCGCTCGGCGGCCGCGGTGGCCAGCGCGGTGATGTCGGGGATCGTCAGCAGGATGATGTTGGAGACCACGCGGGAGGCGTCGGTGGCGCCGAAGGGTTCCAGCGCCTCGGCCAGGCGGCGGGCGCGGGCGTGGTCGGCGGCGAGGCCGTCGATGTGGTGGTCGAGGGCGTGGATGCCCGCCGCGGCGAGGATTCCCGCCTGCCGCATGCCGCCGCCCAGGCGCTTGCGGAGCAGGCGGCCCCGCTCGATGTTGTCCGTTGTGGACGCTATGAGGGAGCCGACGGGGGCGCCCAGGCCCTTGGACAGGCACACCGAGACCGTGTCGAAGGGGGCGGCGAGGTCGGACAGCGGGGTGCCCGTGGCGACGTGGGCGTTCCAGATGCGGGCGCCGTCCAGGTGGAGGCCGAGGCCCTTGGCATCGGCCAGTTCACGCAGGTCGCGCAGGGTATCGACGCCGACGACGGTGCCGCCGCCGCGGTTGTGGGTGTTCTCCACGGCCACCGCCCTGGTCGCCACGGTGTGGTAGCCGACGCTTTCGCGGACGAAGTCGGCGACCAGGTCGACGTCGAGGCGCCCGCCCCGGGTCGGCCAGGTGCGGGTGGACACGCCGCCGAGCGCCGCGGCGGCGCCCACCTCATGCGAGACCACGTGCGCGTCGGAGTCGGCCAACAGCTCCTCGCCCGGCGACACCAGCAGCTGGATGCCGATCTGGTTGGCCATGGTTCCCGACGGCACGAACAGCGCGGCCCGCTTGCCCAATAGGTTAGCCACAGTGGACTCCAGGGCGGTGACGGTGGGGTCCTCGCCGTACACGTCGTCGCCGACCTCGGCGGCGGCCATGGCCTGGCGCATGGCGGGGGTGGGGCGGGTGACGGTGTCGGAGCGCAGATCGATCGGCATGCGCATCACAGTAGAACGCCCGGGCTCGAGCGGGCGAATCGCGACGGCGTGGTGCCCAGCACACGTCGGAAGTGGCGGGTGAGATGAGCCTGGTCGAAGAATCCCGTCCGCGCCGCCACCCTCGCCGAGGGCACGCCGTCCAGCAGCAGGCGGCGGGCGAGGTCGACGCGCCGCCCGATCAGGTACTGGTGCGGCGACATCCCGAAGCGCCCTCCGAAGGCGCGCACCAGATGCGCGGGGTGGTGGTGCAGCAGCGCGGACGCCTCGGCGAGCGTGACGCCGTCGACGACGCGGTCGTCCAGCAGGTCGCGCAGGCGGGCGGCGCTGGCGGGGTCGGGCACCGTCGGCGGGGCGTCGGATCGCCGGAGGTGGCGGCGCAGCCGCTCCAGCACCAGCACGAGCCGCGCCTCGGCGGCGAGCTCGTCGCCGGGCGACAGCAGGGCGGCGTGGAGCCGGTCGATGTGTTGGCGCATCGGCGCGTCGGAGAATTCGGGGTGGTCCACGGCCCGCCCGATCAGGCCGTCGCCGAGGGCGTCGGCGTCGAGATAGACGACGCGCTTGCGAAAACCGCGCGGGGTCGCCGAGCACCCGTTGTGCGGCACGTGCGGCGGCAACAGGGTGACGATGTCGCGGGGCGCCCCGTGCTCGTGGCGGTCCAGGTCGTAGCGCACCGCGCCCGCGTCGACGATCAGCAGCGTCCACGAATCGTGGGTGTGCATCGGGTAGGCGTGGTCGGTGAACCGCGCGTGCAGCACCTCGGCGACGCCCGCCACGGCGGGACGCCACGCGGTGACCGCGCTCGCGCCAACCATGCAAAGAACGTACAAGATCGCGGCCGTCGCGTGCGAGATCGTGGGGGCGTGACCTCAGACAACTCGGAAATCAGGTTCGACACCAAGCTGGCCGTGATCCTGCGCGACGACCTGGCCGCCTGGCAGCGCCTCAACGTGACGGCGTTTCTCACCAGCGGCATCGGCTCCCGCTTCGGCGAGGTGATCGGCGAGCCCTACGCGGACGCCGACGGCACGCGGTATCTGCCGATGTTCCGCCAGCCCGTGCTGGTGTTCCAGGCGGACGGCGCGACCCTGACGACCGCCCACCAGCGCGCCGTGCGCCGCGGCGTGGCCACGGCGGTGTTCACCCACGACCTGTTCTCCACGGGCAACGACCGCGACAATCGCGCGGCGGTGCGCGCGGTGGCCGGCGACAAGCTCGACCTGGTGGGCATCGCGGTGTACGGCCCCCGCAACGCCGTCGACCGCGTCGTCAAGGGCGCGTCGATGCACCCGTGACGCCGATTCGACTCGTCAGTGGACGCAGAACTCGTTGTCCTCGGGGTCGGCCATGACGACCCATTCGCCCGCGGGCTCCGTCACGTGCTGGATCACCCTGGCGCCCAGGGTTTCCAGGCGCTTGACCTCGGAGTCGCGCTCGCCGCTGGGGCCGTGGAGGTCGATGTGGAGGCGGTTCTTGGTGGTCTTGATCTCGGCGGCGGGGACGCGGTTGAACAGGATGCGGCGGCCCAGGCCGACGCCGCTGGTGGCGTCGGACGGGTCGTCGGGGTGGCGGACGGCGGCGGCGTCGCGCCAGGCGCGCCGACCGTCGTGCTCGATCACCAGGGCGGCGGGGACGGCGCCCGCCTCCAGCAGCTGTCCGATGAGGACGCTGTGGTCCTCGGCGGTATAGCGCAGCGCCTGCGCCCAGAAGTCGGCCTGCGCGTGCGGGTCGAGGGCGTCGACGACGAGCTTCCAGTGGATCGGTGCGGGCGCCATGGTCAATGCCTCAACATCTCGGCGACCAGAAACGCCAGTTCCAGCGACTGCTGGGTGTTGAGCCGCGGGTCGCACGCGGTCTCGTAGCGTTGGGAGAGATCGGAGTCGGCCAGGGCCTGCGCCCCGCCGAGGCATTCGGTGACGTCGGCGCCCGTCAGTTCGATGTGGATGCCGCCGGGGTGGGTGCCCGTGCCGCGGTGGACCTCGAAGAAGCCCAGCACCTCGTCGACGATGCGGTCGAAGTCGCGGGTCTTGTAGCCGCTGGCCGATTCGAAGGTGTTGCCGTGCATGGGATCGCACTGCCAGATCACCTGGCGGCCCGCCGCGTGCACCTTCTCCACGATGGTCGGCAGCACGTCGCGCACCTTCTGGTTCCCCATCCGCGACACCAGGGTGAGGCGTCCGGGGGCGTTGTCGGGGTTGAGCTTCTCGCACGCCTCCAGCACCCAGTCGGCGGAGGTGGACGGGCCGATCTTGCAGCCTATCGGGTTGGTGATCCGCGAGGCGAAGTCGATGTGCGCGCCGTCGAGGCGACGGGTGCGCTCCCCGACCCACAGGAAGTGGCCCGACAGCGCGTACGCCTTGCCGCGGTTGACCCGCGTCAGCGCGCGGTCGTACTCCAGGGCCAGCGCCTCGTGGGAGGCGAACATCGTGACGGTGTGCAGGGCGTCGTCGTCGACGCCGCAGGCGTCCATGAACGCCAGGGCCCGGTCGATCTCCCGACCGATCGCCTCGTAACGCTCGCCCGCGGGCGACTGCCGCACGAAGGTGCGGTTCCAGTGGTGGACGGCCCGCAGGTCGGCGATGCCGCCCGACAGGTAGGCGCGCAGCATGTTCATGGCCGCGGCGGCGTTGGCGTAGGCGCGGATCATCCGCTGCGGGTCGGCGACGCGGGCCCCCGCGGTGGCCTCCAGCGAGTTGATCATGTCGCCGCGGTAGGTCGGAAGTCCAAGGGAGTCAAGGGGACTGGAGCGCGGCTTGGTGTACTGGCCCGCCACCCGCCCCAGCTTGACCACGGGCATGCTCGCGCCGTACGTCAGCACGACCGCCATCTGCAGCAGGGTGCGCGCCAGGCCGAGCAGGTGGCCCTCGGTGTTGTCCACGAAGGTCTCGGCGCAGTCGCCGCCCTGCAGTAGGAACGCCCGCCCCGCGCACACCTCGGCCAGCTGGTCGCGCAGCTCGTCGACCTCGTACGGGGCCACGATCGGGGGGACCGCGTTGAGGACGCTGACGACGTCGTCCACTTCGGAATAGTCTTCCCAGGGCGGCATCTGGTCCCGCGGCAGGTTTCGCCACTGGTCCAGGCCGAGTTCGGCGGCGCGCGCGGTCGAAGCATCCGCGTCGGTCTCGCCGGGGATGAGTCCAGGATTACGCAGCTTGTGCCAATCGGGAGTCACGCCGATAGCTTACGGCCCCCGCTCAGGCGAACGCGCAGGTCCCACGGGCGTTTCACAGGGTAGGACGGCGTGAATGTCGCCACACGCGTTGGCGTGCGAAATTCGCTTGGCGGGAGCGCGGCGGCGGGCCTAGGCTGCCGCGCATGGGTATGTGACACGCCTTCGATTCCCCGTTGGTGAACGAGCTCGGAGCCCGTCATGCCCTTTTCCCATGTTGCCGCGCGCCATCCGCGCATCCAGTCGTGCATCGCGCCGCCGCCGGGGATGGTGGTGGTGGAGGGCCGGTGGGCGCATCGGCTGCTGTTGGACGTGTCCGCCGCCGTCGACACCGTGCTGTGGTGCCCCGAGCTGGGCGGCGACGCTTCGCTGGCCCGCGCCGTGGCGCGCACGGCGGGCGCGGCGTTCGAGGTGTCGGCCAGGACCATGGAGCGGGTGACGCACCGCCGTCGCGGCGGCGGCCTGGCGTCGCTGGTTCGCTTGCCCCGCTGGGGTTTCGACGCCTCGCGGTTCGGTCCCGACGCCCTGGTGCTCATCGCCGACGGGGTGGAGTACGCGGGGAATCTCGGGACGCTGATCCGCACGGTGGACGCCTGCGGCGGCGCCGCGCTGGCGTTGACCAATCGCCGCGCCCGCGTCGACGCGGCGGCGGTGTTCACCGCCAGCCGCGGGACCGTGCTGACCACCCCCGTGCTGGAGTTCGACAGCGTCGAGGCGGCCGCGCGGTGGTGCCGCGCGGGCGGTTTCGTCGTCCACCTGGCCAGTCCCGCCGCCGACACCACCTATCGGGACGGGAGTTTCGCGGGGCGCACGGCCATTGTGGTCGGTTCGGAGGGCGAGGGGATCGGCCCCGCCTGGTTCGAGCATCCGCATTCGCTGGTGTCGATCCCGATGCGGGGTCGCGCGGACTCGCTCAACGTGGCGGTGGCCGCGGCGGTGTTGATGTTCGCCGCGGCGGGGGGTGTCGAATCACACAGTCCAGACTGATCAGTTGAAACTTGACAGTCTTACCTGATGAATTTAGCGTGGACGGTATGAACGCCACCACGGACATCTCCCCCACCGCCACCCGCGCCGCCCACGAGCTGCGGGTCATGGTGGGTCGGCTGCGGCGCCGCGCCCGCGAGGTCTCGGACTCCAGCGAGCTGACGCCCTCGCAGACCTCGGTGATCAGCCGCCTCGACAAGGACGGACCCGCCACCGCGGCGTCCCTGGCCGCCGCCGAGGGCGTGCGCCCCCAGTCGATGGCCGCGACTCTGGGCGTACTGGACGAGCGCGGCATGATCCGCCGCGAGCCCGACCCCGACGACGGGCGACGGCAGCGCATCCTGCTGACCGACGAGGCGCGGGACTGGATGAGCGGCAGCCGCCGCCAGCGGGAGGAGTGGCTGTCGCGCCAGATCCAGGATCGGTGCAGCGAGGCCGAGCGCCGCCTGCTCGTCGAGGCACTGGCGATTGTGGACAGAGTCATCCGCCCATGACCGAGGCCCCCGCCCTTCCCCGTGCCCGCAGCGGTTTCGACCGCAGACTCGTCGCCCCCATGCTGCTGGGGTCGGTGCTCAACCCCATCAACTCCTCGATCATCGCCGTGGCGCTGGTGCCCATCGGCGTGGCCTTCGGCGCGGCGCCGTCGGCGACCGCGTGGCTGGTGTCCGGCCTGTACGTCGCCACCGCCGTGGGCCAGCCCGTCGTGGGTCGCCTGGTGGACATCTACGGACCGCGCCCGCTGTACCTGATCGGCACGGGCCTGACGGGGATCGCGGGGATCCTCGGGGTGACCGCGCCGCACCTGGGGGTGCTGGTGGCCGCGCGCGTGATCCTGGGGGTGGGCACCTGCGCGGGCTACCCCGCGGCCATGTCGCTGATCCGCAGCGAGGCCAGGCGCACGGGACAGGACAGCCCCGCGGGCGTGCTGACCATGCTGGCGGTCGCCAACCAGACCGTCGCGGTGATCGGGCCGTCCCTGGGCGGGTTCCTGATCGGCGTCGGCGGGTGGCGCGCCACCTTCGCGGTCAACATTCCGTTGTCGGCGGCCTGCCTGATCCTGGGCTGGTTGCTGTTGCCGCGCACCGAAAAGAGCCAACGCCCCGACGCGCGCATCGACCTGTGGGGCATCGCGTTGTTCACCCTCATGCTCGTCAGCCTGCTGCTGTTCGTCATGAACCCGCACCTGTCCACGCTGTACCTGGCGGGCCTGGCGCTGGCCGCGGGCGCCGGGTTCACCGTGCGGGAGCTGCGCTGTGCGCAGCCGTTCATCGACCTGCGGCTGTTCGGCGGGAACCTGCCGCTTCTGGCCACGTACGGGCGCAACCTGCTGGCGATGATCGTCGCCTACGGATTCCTCTATGGATACACCCAGTGGCTCGAGGACGGGCGCGGGTTGTCGGCCTCCACCACGGGCCTGCTGCTGTTGCCGCTGTTCGGGACCGGCATCGTGGTGTCGGTGGTGTCGGGCCGCCGCGCGGGCGTGCGCGGCAAGCTGCTGATCGGCGGCCTCGGACAGGTCGTCGCGATCACGCTGCTGTTGTTCACGGGCTCGTCCACGGCGCTGTGGGCGCTGGTGATCGTGGCGTTGACGGCGGGGATTCCCCAGGGCCTCAACAGCCTCGCGATGCAAAACGCCGTCTACTTCCAGGCCGACGCGGCGCGGCTGGCCTCCAGCGCGGGCCTGCTGCGCACCTTCACCTATCTCGGCGCGATCGCCGCCTCGGCCGCCAACGCCGCGTTCCTGCGCCACGGCGCCGACACCCCCGGAATGCACCAGCTCGCGTGGTTCATGCTGGCCGCGGCGGTGGTGTTCCTGGCGGTGACGGTGTTCGACAGGTCGCTGAGCGGGGTCGGACGGCCGCGCACCGAGACCCCGGCCTAGGGCCTGTCACAACGCGCACACCACCGCGCACCCGACGGGCGTCGGGCCGATATCGTCGGCCCATGCGAGATGAGGCAATCGGTGAGTGGCTCGACAGGCTGGCTTCGGCCGCCCCCGCACCCGGCGGTGGCGCCGCCGCGGCGCTGAACGCCGCCACGGGCGCGGCCCTGGTGTCGATGGTGTGCAACCTGACCATCGGCAAGCCGAAGTACAAAGAGCACGAGCTGACCATGACCGACGTGCTGTCCAAGTCGGAGGAGCTGCGGCGCGAGGCGCTGCGGCTGGCCGAGGAGGACGCCAAGGCGTTCACCGAGGTGATGGGCGCCTACGGGATGCCCAAGAACACCGACGAGCAGAAGGACACCCGCCGCGAGTCCATCCAGCGGGCCCTGGTGGGCGCCGCCGAGGTGCCGCTGCGGATCGCCGCGGTGTCGGCCGACGTGATCGCCCTGGCGGGGCGGATCATGGACGGCGCCAACGCCAACGTGCTGTCCGATGTGGCCGTCGCCGCCGACTCGGCGCGGGCGGGCCTGCGTTCGGCCTCCATCAACGTGGAGATCAACCTGTCGTCCATGAAGGACGCCAACCGCCGCGACTCGATCGCCGCGGAACTCGAGCGCCACCTGGACGCGCTGATGAACGCCGACGCCATCGTGGCCACCGTCGCCGAGAGGATCAAGGGCTGATGCGCGACATCGACGGGCGCGCCATCGCCAAGGCCCTGGGCGCCGAGGTGAGCGCCGACGCCGAATCCCTGCGCGCCAACGGAACCACGCCCACCCTGGCCGTGGTGGTCCCCACCGACGACGACGCCACCGCCTGGTACGTGCGCTCCATCGAGCGCACGGCCGGTCGCGTCGGTGTCGAGTGCCGCACCGTCCACCTCTCCGAGCCCACGGCCGCCGACCTCACCAAGCGGCTCGACGCGCTGTCGGCCGACGACGCGGTGCACGGGATCATCTGCCAGACCCCGCTTCCCGCGGGCATCTCCCTGTCCGAGGTCGGCGAGCACATCGCGGTGGCCAAGGACGTCGACGGCGCCAACCCCGCCAGCCTGGGCCGCCTCGCCGCGGGCCTCGACACCTTCGCACCCGCCACCGCCGCGGCGGTCGCCGAGATCCTGCGACGCGAATCGGTGCCGCTGAAGGGAAAGCGCGCCGTCATCATCGGACGGTCCATGGTGGTGGGTAAGCCCGCCGCGATGCTGCTCCTGGCCGAGCACGCCACCGTGACGGTGTGCCACTCCCGCACCGAGGACCTGCCCGCGGTCTGCGCCGAGGCCGACGTCCTGGTCGCGGCCGTGGGCCGCGCCGCCATGGTCACCGCCGACTACGTCAAGCCGGGCGCCACCGTCATCGACGTGGGCACCAATCCCACCGACGACGGCGGCCTCGTCGGCGACGTCGACGCCGCGTCCGTTGCCGCCCGGGCGGGGGCGCTCACCCCCGTCCCCGGCGGCGTCGGCCCCGTGACGACCATGCTGCTGATGCGCCACACCGTCACGGCGGCGGCACGGTGTTCATTGAACGCCTGATCTGCCCGATGGCGTCGCGGGTCCGCCGCCGATGACCACGGCGCCGGCGTGGACGACTCCCCCGACCGCATGTGCCGTGGGCCGGGAGGTATTCGGACGTCTCAGGCGACATCCACTCTCACCAGTCGTTGGGTGGCGCGGGTGAGGACCACGTAGCCGACGCGGATGGTGTATTCGTCGACCAGGCCGTCGAAGTCGGCGATCACGACCGCGTCGTACTCCAGGCCCTTGGACTCCAGCGGGCCCACCAGCGAGATGCGGGGGTCATCGGACAGCGCCTCGGCCAGGGCCCCGTGGATGCGGGGTGAGGCGATGACGCCGACGGTTCCCTCGACCTCGGACAGTTCGGCGGCGGCGCGGGCGGCGACCGCGGGGGCCAGCGAGGCCCTATCGCCCACTGTGGTGATTATTGGGTCGGTTCCCGTGTGGCGCACCGCGTCGGGGATGTCGGCGTCAGGGACCGATCGGCGGATGATGTTGGCGGCGTAGTCGAAGATCTCGGCGGAGTTGCGGTAGTTGGTGCTCAGGTGGAAGCGGTGGCGGGGGCCGCTGCCCAGGGCGTGGCGCTGCGCGGCGCGGGACTCGGCGGGGTCGGGCCAACTCGACTGGGCGGCGTCGCCCACGATCGTCCAGCCCGCCAGTTGTCCCCGGCGGCCCAGCATCCGCCACTGCATCGGCGACAGGTCCTGGGCCTCGTCGACGATGATGTGGGCGTATTCGTCGTAGTCGGCGCCGCGGTGGGCGCGCGCGGCGCGGGTGAAGTGGCGGTCCTGGGTGGTGCTGAGCTCGGCGACCCCGCCGTTCGAGCGCTCGGAGGGTGGCCGGGGCGGGCGGCCCAGCAGCTGGTTGAGCTCGTCCAGCAGCGGCACGTCGGACACGGTGTACTCGCCGCCCAGCGAGGCGGCGACGGTGTCGACCTCGGCGGGGGACAGCGCGCCCGCCGCCGCGGCGGCCAGGCGGTCGCGGTCGGACAGGGTGGGCAGCACGTCGGTGGGCTTCAGTATCGGCCACCACTTGTCGAGGAAGCCGAGGAATTCGTTGCGGGAGCCGAGTTCCCGGGAGAACTCGGCGGGCACCAGGTTCTCGATGCGGGGCTTGGCCAGCCGCCACAGCGCCACCAGCAGGGCGCGGCCCGCCTCGGTCTTGGCCGCGTTGGGCTTGGCGCCCTTGGCGTGCACGGCGCGGCGCAGCTCGTCCAGCTCGGCGGCGTCGAGGCGCAGCACCTCGCCCTTGTACACGATGGACAGTTGTCGGGGCGCGTCCAGCGGGCGGAGCCGGGCGGCGCGCGACAGCACTTTGCGCATCCGCGCCGAGCCCTTGATGGTCGCGACGCGCGAGCGATCGCGGGCCGTGGCCTCGACCCCGGGGTACAGATCCCCCAGCGAGTACAGCGCGGCGGCGTCCTCCCCCAGCGAGGGCAGCACCCGCTCGATGTACTTCATGAACACCGACGACGGGCCGACGATGAGGATGCCCGCGCCCTCGAAGCGACGCCGATCGGAGTACAGCAGGTAGGCGGCGCGGTGCAGCGCCACCACGGTCTTGCCGGTGCCGGGCCCGCCGCTGATCAGGGTGGCGCCGCGTCCGGGCGCCCGGATCGCGGCGTCCTGTTCGGCCTGGATGGTGGCCACGATGTCGCGCATCTGCCCCGTGCGCTTGCGCGTCAGCGCCGCCATCAGGGCGCCGTCGCCCACCACGGGCATGTCGGTGGTGTCGGCGTCGAGCAGGTCGTCGGTGACGTCGACGACGCGCTGGCCGACGCTGCGGATCACCCGCCTGCGCACCACCTTCTTGCGGTCGCTGGGTGTCGCCTGGTAGAAGGGCGCGGCGGCGGGCGCCCGCCAGTCCAGCAGCAGGGGGCGGTAGGCGGCGTCGCGCAGCCCGAGCCGCCCGATGTGGCTGACCTTCCCGCCGTCGGAGTCCAGCCGCCCGAAGACCAGCCCCTCGTGCTGGGCGTCGATGTCGGCCACCCGCTTGGCGGCGTTGTACACGAACACGTCCCGTTCGAACTGGGCGCCGGGCACCGCGGCGGAGCGGTGTTCGTAGCCGGCGCGTTCCCGGCGGGTGGCGGCGGTGCGCAGCTCCTCCAAGCGGCGATACACCACGTCGACGTGGGCTTGTTCGGCGGCGATTTCGGCGTCGCGCACCGTTGACTTCTGGGTGGATTGGCCGGTCACGGGTCTCCTAGGCGAAAAAAGCGAGCGATCCATTCTACGCTTTCCTCCTGGGGGTCCGACATCAACCCGACCACCACAAATCCCCACATATATTCATATGTATTGCTTTGTCGGATTCTAGACTGTCGATTCGGCTTCCCACCCATACTGTGATGTGGCGTCCGCAAGAGACGGACGTGAAACAGATCGGTATCGCACGGCCCACCAGGGCTTTCAAGGGAGGAAGCGACATGCTGGTCTCAATTGGTGCAGGACTGCTCGTCACGATCGGCGGATGGTGCCACCACCACTGGCACCACTGGCACTGATCGCCCACCCGGTCGTTCCCGTACCGGCCGAATCGCCCGTCTTGGGGTAGGCGGATAGCGAGTCGGCCACGAGGCGGCCTCCCTCGTAAACCCTTCAAAGCCGCGTTGACCTGGCCAAACGCGAAGCCGAAGGCGAGAGGGAGGCCGCCGTTTCGTCTAGTCCTCCCGGCGCCGCCGCGCCCGGGTGAACGCCAGCGCCGCGACCACCACCGCGACCACGCCGAGGCCCAGCGCCACCGCCGACATCACGGTCGGCGCCGAGTCGCCGGAGTCCTTGGACGACGCGGCCGCGGAGCCGTCGCCGTCTGCCGCGGCGGAGTCGATGGTCAGGACCGGGGCGGGGTTCTCCGGCTCCGAGCCGTCCTTCTTGGGCAGGTCGATCCAGCGGACGACATCGCCGTCGGAGTAGGTCTGGATCGCCTTGAAGACCAGGCTTCCCTTCTTGGGGAGCTGGCCGAGGCTGACGGGGAACTCGGCGAACTGTCCGACCTGGACCCCGGTCTTCTTGCTGTCGGCGGTCCAGGTGATCTTGGACACCACCGTGGAGATCTTGCGCCCCTCCATGTCGAGGGGTTTGTCCAGCTTGCGCGTGGACGTGGTGACCTTCCAGCCCTCCACCGCCGCGGTCTCCACCGAGGCCAGCGGGTGGTCGGCCGGGAGGCTGACCTCGAGCTTCGTCGCCACCGCCTTGTCGGACTCGTTGGGGACACGGAAGTCCACCCGGGCCCAGTCGCCGCCCGCCGCGGAACCGGGGTTGACGGTGACGTGAGCCCACGCGGGTGCCGCGCACGCCAGGACCGCCGCGGCGGCCACCCCCACGACGGTCGCCGCCCGGCGAACCATGGATTTCATGGATTGATTCCCTTTCATTTGATGGAGACCACCGTCGACACGGTGTCTTCGTCCCATTTGGTGGTTCGGATCGTGAAGCTGAACTTCCAGTCGCCCTTCTTCGGCAGATTCACCGTGGCGCTGGCGTGGTTGGGCGCTAGGACCGACAGGTCCATGTCCACGGCGTTGACACCGCCGGAGGACAGGCCGTACGTGCCATTCCATTCCTTGGGGCGCAACGGGGTCACGCCGTCCTTCTTGAACAGATAGACGTGGGCGGTGTCGCGTCCCACCCGCCCGGGGTCGATCTCGAACTGCAATGTGAACAGGTCGCCGCCGAGTGTCTTGTCGGTGTCGGTGCGCTGCTGGGACGCCGCCGACGCCCCCGTCACCGTGGCCGCCGGGATCGTCTGCACCAGCACGGCCGACACCCCCAGGACGCATGCCGCCACCGACAGCTCGGTGACGACCAGGCGCCGCACCCTCGCGACCACCTCCCCGGAACCGATGCGCCCCACCGCGGTGCGTGCCAAAGCGGCGGTGCCCAGCAGCACCGCGAACAGCCCGAGCTTGGCGATCACCAGCCACCCGTACGTCGTGGACACGAGGGCTCCCACGGTGCCCACATTGATCAGCGCCTGGGCGAGCCCGGCGACGGCCAGCGCCGCCACCAGCCACGTCGCCCACTGCGACCACACCGGCAGCAGCCTCTCGGCCTCGGCGACGCGGGATCGCTTGAGCGCGAACAGCGCCAGGGTCACCAGCCCGCCGATCCAGGTGGCCACGGCGGCGATGTGGACGGTGTCGGACAGGACGGTCAGCGGCGGCGCGGGCGAGGTGGTGGCGTGGCCCGAGAACGACCAGGTGGCCGCCAGCGCGACGCCGAGCAGACCGAGCCAACCGCGCGGCAGCCCGCTGGATCGCCCCGTCAGAAAGGGATGCAGCAGCGGAACAGCCACGAGCACCAGCAGGAGCCGCACCATGGCCGCGCCGCCGAACCGTGACGCCAGGACCGCCCCGACGTCGCCGCCGTTGATGTCGAACAGGCCGCTGCCCGCCGTGTACGGAACCTGGAGATACAGCCCCACCATGGATGTCGCGGCGACGGTGGACAGCCCCGCGATCACCAGTTTCGCCGCGCCCCGCCGCGAGCCCGGGTTGGCGGCCAGCAACAACAGGGCGGGCCCGAAGACCAGGGCCAGTCCGGCGTAACCGATGTAGCGGTCGGCGATGACCAATGTGGTCACCACGGGGTCGGTGCCGGTGGCGCCCGCCACGGCGGTGGGCGGCGGGGAGGTCTTGCCGTAGGAGAAGGTGAAGCCGCCGGGCACCGGGTGCCCGTCGGCAGAGATCACCCGGTAGCTGACCAGGTAGGTGCCCTTGGGCAGGTGGTCGCGCAGCCGATACGTCAGCCTGTCGCCATCCACTGTGGCCTTGCCCGCGGTGGCGGGCGAGCCGTCGGGGGCCACCACCGTGGTGTCGGCGGCCACCGGCGACACCGGTTCGTCGAATGTGACGGTGACCTTGCCGGGCGCCGCGTTGACGATCGCGTCGGCGTTCGGCGTCGTCGACACCACCGTGGCGTGCGCCCACGCCGCGCCGGGAAGCAGCAGCGCTCCACACAGGCCGATCAGTATTCCACACAGGACGACAACGCGCCTTCGCTTGGCGCCCATGTCACGCGTTCACCGCGCGACCGGCCGCGGGCTCGGGACGCCGCTGGTGGCGGCCCAGCGCGCACAGCAGACCGGCCTGCACCAGCGCCACCAGGTGCCCGCTCTCGTCGGCCAGCCCGGTGGCGCCGCGGATCAGGTCGACCCCCGAGGTGGCCGCCAGGCACAGCGCCAGCACCAGCGCCACCGGCACGAAGGCGCGGGCCCGCTCGGGGCGGATCGCCGCCAGCAG
>NZ_DASQPW010000023.1:0-12718 GCF_035643755.1 Stackebrandtia sp.
ACCGCAAGAACATGATGCGCAGCGTCGAAGACAGCCTGCGCCGCCTGCGCACCGACTACATCGACCTGTTCTACCTGCACGCCTGGGACGCGACCACCCCCGTCGAGGAGGTGCTGCGCGGCCTCGACGACCTCGTCACCGCGGGCAAGATCGGCTACGTCGGCATCTCCGACACCCCCGCCTGGCAGGTCTCCCGCATGCAGGCCATCGCCGCGCTGCGCGGCTGGGCGCCCCTGGTGTCGCTGCAGATCGAGTACAGCCTCGCCGAGCGCACCGGCGAGCGCGACCTGATCCCCATGGCCCGCGAAATGGGCCTCGGCGTGCTGCCCTGGTCGCCGCTGGCCAGCGGCGTACTCACGGGCAAATACACCCGCGACGACCTCGACCACCAACCGTCGGGCGAACCCAAGGGCACCCGCAAGGACGTCGCCGCGTCCCAGAACTCGCTCACCGCCCGCAATCTCGACATCGCCGACGTCGTCAAGGACGTCGCCGCCGACCTCGGCGTCACCCCCGCCCAGGTCGCCCTGGCGTGGACCCTCACCAACCCCGCCATCACCTCCACCATCGTCGGCGCCCGCACCACCGCCCAACTCGAGGGCAACCTCCAAGCGCTCAATGTGGACCTCGGCGACAAGCACCTGCGGCGCCTGAACGACATCAGCGCCATCGACCTGGGGTTCCCCCACGAATTCCTCACCCGCGACCTCACCCGCAACGTCATCAGCGGCGGCGTCACCATCGCCCCCCGCCCCTGACCCACAGCGGTGCCCGCCCCCACACGGGGACGGGCACCGCCGTCGCGTCGTCAGCCCCTCAGGAAACCGTCGATCCGCGCACCCCACTGCCGCATCGCGGCCAGGTTCCGCGCCACATGCAGCTCCGAATTCGGCAACAACTCGTGCAGCCGCCGCGCCGTCGACTCCGGATGCCCGGGATCCCCCGCCTCCGCCAGAATCAACGCGGGCTGCCCCAACCCCGCGACCTCCTCGGCACTCGGATAATCCGACACCGCCGCCCCCCGCATCACCCACGGCAGCAACTCCTCGGGCACGTCGGGCATCTCCGCGGGCGGAGCCGTCGGGTTCTCCGCCAGCTCCGCGAACCGCTCCTCCAGGATCGGCGCGGGCGCCTGCTCGGCGAACCGCGTCATGACCGCGGCCTTCCCCTCCGCCTCGGCCACGTCGGCCAACTCCCGATAGAACTGCGCCTGCGCGGGCCGCGTCTCCCACGCCGTCGACGGCATCATCAACACCAACCTGCGAAACCGTCGCGGCTCCTGAACGGCGGCCCACAACAAGGTCCCCGTCCCCATCGACGTCCCCATGAAATCGACGGGCCCGTCCACCCCCACCTCGTCCAACAACGCCACGAGATCCCCGGCCAGGTTCGACCACCGATAGTCCTCGACCTCCCGCCGACCACCCGTCAACCCGTGCCCCCGCGCGTCATACTCCACATACCGCCGCCCCTCGTACACCTGGCTCAGGTCGGCCAACCGCAACCACCGCTCCAGCCGCCGCGAAATGAACAACCCGTGCGCATACCCCACGAACGGACCCGAACCCTCGTCGCTGTACGCGATGGCCACGCCATCGCGCTCCATGTGTCTGTCCTCCATGCCCCCATCCAACCAGCCCCCGCCCCAGACTCGCCCGGACAGCGCCTGTGTGGCCCCCCACCAACGACAAGAGCACCCTCCGTAAAGGAGGGTGCCCAATGTGGAGCCGCCTGTCGGAATCGAACCGACGACCTATTCATTACGAGTGAATCGCTCTGCCGACTGAGCTAAGGCGGCGGGTGAATCGATCGTTGAGTGTACTGGTTGACGCCGTACGCGCACCATGGGGTTGTCGGGTGGTGATTCGCGCTTGTGATCTCGACCGCCCCACGCCTAGGGTCGCATCATGAGCGAGAAACGCGCGATGGTCGTGGTTCCCGGAGCCCGGGGCGGGCCGGGCACGCCGGGGCTTTACTACGCGGGCAAGGCGGCCGAGAACCTCGGTGCCGAGGTGCGGGAAGTCACGTGGCGCGAGGCCCCGCCGATGGATCGGTTCGAGGACACCGCGCTCGTGGTGGATTGGGTGCGTGGACAGGTCGAGCCCGTCGTTGAGGAGGCGCGCGGCGCGTCGGTCGTGTTGACGGGCAAGTCGCTGGCCACCGTCGGGGCGGGCCTGGCCGCCGATCGGGGGCTGCCCGCGATCTGGTTGACCCCGTTGCTGCACGACGCGTTCGTGGTGTCGGAGATCCGCCGCTCCCGTGCGCCCAAGCTGTTGATCGGCGGGACCGCCGACTTCGCGTGGAACGGCGAGGTGGCGCGGGAACTCAGCGAGCACGTGTGCGAGATCCCGGGGATGGATCACGGTCTGTTCGTGGAGAAAGCGCCCCTGGCGGCCTCCGCCGAGGCTTTGGGCACGGTGGCCACCGCCATGGAGCGCTTTCTCGAAGACGTCGCGTGGGTGTTAGCGGTCGTCCTGCTTGAGGGCCGTGTCGACCGTGAGGGCCGAGGCGACCACGAGGGACAGGAACGGGTCCTGTAGCGGACGGTGGATCTGGAGGACGTAGTTGTCCGCCGTGGTGAACATGGTCTTGAGGATGCCCTCGAAGGTCTTGGTGATGCGGGCGACCTCGGCTCCGGTGTGGTCGATGATCGCGAAGTTCCAGGCGCGCCAGTTCTCGGCGCGGATCTGGCCCATCTCCTGGCCCTGGGGGTTGGTTATCGAGAAGTTGATCTTGCCGATGGCGTTCATCTGCTTGATCTCGCCGACGGGCATGCCGTCGCCGCGTTCGACGAGGACGCGGGACTTGATGACCTTGCGGGGGCGGGTGACGCGCAGCATGACCTGGCCGTGGCCGTCGCGGATCTCCAGCTTGTGCGTGAAGAACTGGTCGTAGTTGCCGAGGAAACGCACGACCTTCTTGACGGCGGACTGTCCGACCTGGACGACGGCGGCGATCTGCTGGCCGTGCTGGTCGAACACCGTGTACTCGTTGTTGACCTCGATGATCTTGGTCTTCTGGTTGACCACGAGAACGGGTTCGGTGAAGATGGTGCCGCCGCCCTGGCGGTTGTCCTGGACGCCGGCGCGGTGCTGTACCTGCTTTTGGATGTTGGCCGCCTCGTTGGCGCCCATGGCGTTGGAGACGTCGCCTTCAGCGATGCGCTCCAAGCGGGATGGCTGACGCTGGGGGGCGACCGGTTGCTGCGGCATCTGTGGCTGCGCCTGCACCGGGCCGCCCTGCCCGGCGTGAGTGTGTTGGGTCCATTGGTTGCCGTCCCAGTACCGTTGCCCGCCGTTACCGGACGGGTCGTTGTACCAGCCTGGGGGAGTCTGTTGAGCCATGCGCGCGACCCTACCCGAGCCAGGTGTAGGGGGAATCAAAAGCCCATGGTCAAGCACGCCTGGATATCGAGCAACTACCCGTCCGTGGGATCCGAAGATTCGGCCTTTCGGTCGATCTCGCGTTGGACCGAGCGGTGGATTTCTTCCTCGGCAGCGGTGCGGCCGACCCAGGTGGCGCCCTCGACGCTCTTGCCGGGTTCGAGGTCCTTGTAGACGGTGAAGAAGTGTTCGATCTCCATGCGGTCGAACTCGGGGACATGGTGGATGTCGCGCAGGTGCTCCTGGCGGGGGTCGTCGGCGGGGACGCACAGCACCTTGTCGTCGCCGCCCTTTTCGTCCCGCATCCGGAACATGCCGATGGCGCGGGCGCGGATCAGGCAGCCGGGGAAGGTGGGCTCGGGCACCAGGACCAGGGCGTCGAGCGGGTCGCCGTCCTCTCCGAGTGTGTTTTCGACGAAGCCGTAGTCGGCGGGGTATTGGGTGGCGGTGAACAGGGTGCGGTCGAGTCTGATCCGCCCCGTCTCGTGGTCCATTTCGTACTTGTTGCGGTTGCCCTTGGGTATCTCGATGGTGACGTCGAACTCCACGGCGTCTCCCCTTTGCCTGCGTGTGATGCCGAATATTGGTTCCCAGTAGTCTCGCTGAGTGGCCTCACGCAACCTTTCCAGCCCCGTGGCACAGAGCGATGCACCACACGTTAGACCGCCGCGTTCGAGCCCGAGCCGCAATTGGTGGTATCTGGGCGCGGTGTTCGTGGTGCTGTTGGGGCTGGTGGCGGTGGCGATACCGCTCACCGTCGATCACGAGGACGCCACGGGGCTGCTGTCGTTTCCGGAGATGGCGCCGCCGTCGAACGTCGCCGCGCTGGACGGCCCGGACGCCTCGGCGCCGGTGCCCACGGCCGACGGGCTGGCCACGGCGTTGCAGGTGTTGAAGGACAAGTCGGGCAAGAAGGCGCGGGTGGGCGCGTCGGTGCTGGACGGCTTGACCGGGGATTCGCTCGCCGACGCCCAGGCGGGGGATTCGCTGGCGCCGGCGTCGTCGCAGAAGCTCACGACGACCGCCGCGGCGCTGGAGCTGCGGGGCCCGGGTTACCGGATTCCGACTCAGGTGGTGGCGGGCGCCGACGACGGAGACGTGGTGTTGGTCGGCGCGGGCGACGTGACGTTGAGCGCCGACGGGCACGGCTTCTATCGCGGCTCGGGGTCGCTGGACGATCTGGCCGCGCAGGTGAAGAAGAAGCTGGGGTCGAGTCCGAAGCGCCTCATCGTGGACAACTCCGCGTTCACGGGCCCGGATGTGGCGCCCGGGGTGCTGAAGTCCGATGTGTCCGATGGCTACACGGCCAGGTTGTTTCCGGTGATGTTGGACGGTGGGCGCACCGATCCCAAGGGCGCCAACTCTCCCGCGCCGCGTTACGACGACGCGTCGGTGTCGGCGGCGAAGTATCTCGGCGGGAAGCTGGGCGTGACGGACATCAGCGAGGGCCCCGCGCCGAAGAAGTCGAAGAAGCTGGGGACGGTGTATTCGCCGACGATCGAGCGGATGGTCGAGGAGGCGCTGTTGCACAGCGACAACCTGCTGACCGACGCGCTGGGGCACCAGGCGGCGATGGCGGCGGGCAACGAGGCGTCCTTTGAGGGCACGGCCAAGACGGTGAAGCAGGAACTGTCCAAGTGGGGCGTGTCCACCGAGGGCATGACCCTGGCGGACGGTTGCGGGCTGTCGGGCAAGGACCGGATGAGCGCCAAGACCTTGGCGCAGGTGGTGCGGGTGGCGGCGGACGGGAAGCACCCGAAGATCTCGGGCCTGTTCAGCGGGCTGCCGGTGGCGGGTTTCAGCGGTTCGCTGGCGCGTCGCTTCGGCGCGGGTGACGCCGGTGCCGGGCACGTGCGGGCCAAGACGGGGACGTTGACGAAGGTGAGTTCGCTCAGCGGCATGGTGGTCGACTCCGACGGCCGCCTGCTGGTGTATTCGATCATCATCAACGGGATGAAGAGCACCCCGGCGGCCGAGGCCCTCCTGGACGCGGCGTCGACGAATCTGTACGACTGCGGGTGCAAGTGAGCGGCGACGCCGCCGATCTGTTGCGCCGCACCACGGTGTGGCGCGACGGGCGGCTGGCCACCCTGCACTGGTGGTCCGATCCCGGGCTGCTGGCGGCCCTGGGGCCCGCGCTGGCGGGTTTGCGTTCGGGGGCGCGTCCGACGGTGGTCGCGGGGGTGCAGTCGTCGGGCTTTCTGTTGGCGCCCTTGGTGGCCGTGCATCTGGGGGTCGGGATGCTCGGGGTGCAGAAGCTGCCGCGCGACGGCGGTTTCACGCTGGCCACGGCGGAGGGTTGTCCCGCCCGGGGCGATCGGGTGTTGCTGGTGGACGACGTGGTGGAGACCGGCGCGCAGGCCGGGGCGGTGCGCGATCTCGTGCTGTCGGCGGGCGCGGAGTGGCTGGGGATGTCGGCGCTGGTGGCCTACCGTCCATTCCCGAGTTTGGGGCTGCGTGCCTTGTGCGACATCGATTCGCTGCGCCCGCCAATTCATTAAAAAATTTACCAGTTTCTATTGACCGCAGGGTGGCCATCCCCTAACCTCGGGCACAACAGAAAAGTTCTTTACCAGTTTTCTGGGAGGACACAGCCCATGAGACGTCTATCCACTGTGCTGGTGGCGCTCGGCACCGCCATCAGCCTGATCCTGCCCGCCACGGCGGCCTTCGCCGCCGACCCCGACAGCCACGACACCGCCGCCGGCCGCCACGTCGGCTACTTCACCCAATGGGGCATCTACGACCGTGGATACCTCGTCAAGAACGTCGTCGACTCTGGACAGATCGACCACCTGACCCACCTCAACTACGCCTTCGGCAACACCAACGAACAGGGCCAGTGCTTCGAGGCCAACCAGGCCGGGGTGGGCGACGCCTGGGCCGATTATCAGCGCCGCTTCACCGCCGATCAGTCGGTGGACGGCCAGGCCGACGCCTACGATCAGCCGCTGGCGGGCAACTTCAACCAACTGAAGAAGCTCAAGGCCGCGCACCCCGACCTGAAAATAATGTTCTCGCTGGGCGGCTGGACCTGGTCGAAATACCTCTCCAACGCGGCGCTGCCCGAAAACCGCGCCAACTACGTGAAGAGCTGCATCGACATGTTCATCAAGGGCAACCTGCCCAAGATCGGCGGCGAACCGCAGGGCGGCGACGGCGCGGCCGCGGGCATCTTCGACGGCTTCGACATCGACTGGGAGTGGCCCGCCTCGGAGGGCAACACCGGCAACGTCTTCCGACCCGAGGACAAGGCCAACTACGTCGCGCTGCTGGAGGAGTTCCGCAAACAGCTGGACGCGGTGGGAAGCGGCTACGAACTGTCCATTTACGGCGCCGCCGACCCCGACAAGATCGCGGCGGGCTTCGACGTGCCGAACCTGATGAAATCGGTCGACTTCGTCAACGTCCAGGGCTACGACCTGAACGGGGCCTGGGACGCCACCACCAACCACCAGGCCCAGATCCATTCCCCCGACGCCGATCCCAACCCCAAGAAGTGGAGCGCCGACCTGGCGATCCAGTCCTGGAAGGACGCCGGGGCACCCGCCGACAAGCTGGTGCTGGGACTGCCCGCCTTCGGGCGCGGCTGGACGGGCGTGCCCAACACCGACAACGGCCTCTATCAGACCAGTACCGGTGCCGCGCCAGGAAAGTACGAGGCGGGCATCGACGACTACAAGCTCGTCAAGGACAAGCCCGGCACGGTGTACCGCGACGAGGACAACATGGCCGTATGGAAATACGACGGTTCCAACTTCTGGTCCTATGACGACGCCGACATGATCAGGAAGAAGATGGCCTGGGTGGCCGAACAGGGACTCGGCGGATCGATGATCTGGTCGCTGGACGGCGACGACGGCTCGCTGGTGGCAGCCATGGACTCCTGAGCCACACTCCTCCACCGAAACCCTTGGGGCCCAGCGCGAAGCGCTGGGCCCCAAGGTCGGTTCAGGCGGCGCGGCGCCCGGTGAACGCGAGGGCGATTCCCGCCAAGGTCAGCGCGACGCAGCACCAGGCGAATACGTCGCCGATGCGGGTGTAGAGCGTCTCGCCAGGTCCATAGGGGAGCTTCGCCACGACGGACGTGACATCGCCGGGGTCGCTGGGGGACGGCTTTTCGGCCAGGATGCGCCCATATCCGTCGGCGACCATCAGCTGCCCGGTGCGGTCGGACCAGGCGATCGCCATGCCGTTCTCCACGCCGCGAAACAAGGCCGTGCGGGAGTGCATGCGTCCGTTCACGCCCTCGTCGGCGGCGGGGATCAGCAGCACCCGAGTGCCCGCCCTGGCGTAGGCCACGTTGGTGTCCATCAGGTTGACGTCGAGACAGATCTCCAGGCCCACCCGCTGATCGGTGCCGGGTCGGTAGACCAGCTTGTGTCCGTGGGGACTGACGGAGTCGTGGTGCTTCAGGTAGCTGGCCACCTCGCCCTTGGCGGTGATGACCCGCGCGTAGTTGTACTTGATCCTGCCGTCGCCCACCACGTAGGCGTCGCCGACCACAATGGTGAGGTGCCGCTTGCTCGCGATGCGGGTCAGGGGTTCGACGAGCTTCTTATGGGTCGACTTGACGGTCTTGAATTCGCCCTCGGGCAGCACGACGGTGTCCACATTGTCGGGAAGGGAGTCGATCTTGTCGATGTAGGAGCGCATCAACTTCTCGCCCGCCGAGGTGGCGATGTCGGTGCCCCAGCCGCTGTGATCGTTGGACAGCAACGCCACCCGCGTGGTGCGCTCGGGCTCGGGGGCCGTGCCCAGGCGCACCGCGCCCGCGATCAGGACGACCGCCAGGACGGCGACGGCGGCGCTGGCGGTCCGCCACCGCGCGGCCCTGTTCACCTGCGGCGCCGCCAGCGCGGCGATCGCGCACGGCACGAACAGCACCAAGAACTCCAGCGCCCACATCCCCGCGACCGCGGCCGATTGCACCAGCACGGGGATGCCCGCCTGGGTGGCGGCCAGGGTGTAGGCGATGCCCATGGGGCTGGCCACCGACGCTATGTACAGCACGCTCGTCCACAGCGCGGCGCCCGCGAACGCCGCCAGCATCGCCCGTCGGCGCACCGCCAGCGCCCGAAACAGCGCCACCGACGCCGCGAAGGTCGCCGTGAAGCACACGCAGATCAGCGCGCCGACGGGCCACAATGGCGTGTCGTGCGAGTGGAGGTAGAACCCCCAGCTGTTGGACGTCGCCAAGCCGTACGCGGCGAACGCGACGCCGAAGGCCGCCCACCCCGAGATCCGCGGCGCCACCAGCAGCACGGGAATCGGCGCGACCCAGGTGAGGGCCGCGATCGGCGTCAGCCCGGTGCCGAAGTACAGCAGCAGCGCCGAGATGACGAGCGCGCCAAGCGAAAGCCATACTCGTCGCGCGCGGTTGAGGGGTTCACTTGCGGAATCCATGGAGGACCCTTTCGGTCGTGCGTCGGCACAGCGCCCGAAACTCGGGTTCGGTGCCCGCGATGCGTCCGCCCAGGTAGAACTGCACCAGGCCGACGGTGGGTGAGGTGATGGCCAGCGTGACCTCCAGGAGGTCGTCGGTGGCCAGCGCGCCCTCGCGCATCCCCTGCTCCACCGCGAGCACCACCTGGCGAAACGCCACGGGTCCGCGCCTTTCGAAGTCCTGCAAGCGATGCGCGCCCTCGCGGCGGTCGGTCATCAGGTACGCGTACAGGTTCGGCCTGCCCAGCGCGAAGTCCAGGAACTCCTCCAGCAGGCCGAAGAAGCGCGCCTCGAAGTCGCCCGACGCCTCGCGCTTCTCCCAGGCGCTCTCCAGGGCGGCGAACGCCTCGTCGGCGACGGCGCGCAGCAGCGCCTCGCGGTTCGGGAAGTGCCGATACGACGCCATCGTGGTGACGCCCGCGTCGGCGGCGACCTGGCGCATGGTCACGGCGTCGGCGCCCTGGTCCACCAGGATCTTCAACGCGGCCGACTTGATGCGCTCGGCGGTCCGCGACTTCGTCATGTGTACAACGTACACCAGAATGTGTACAACGTACACGGGCGAGTGGCCGGGACTGTCCGAGATTCGGCGATCCGTGTGACGGGCGGGGAAAACTCAAGTCCTGGCCACTAGGGAGGACTGGATGCCCGACACACTTCACGACCGAATCCAACGGATCAACGTCGTGGCGACCTCGCCCGACGGATTGGTGCGAGCGCGGTACGGCAAGGGATTTGTCGTCGAGGTTGATCCCAGGTGCGCGAGCCGCCACACCGATCAAACGCTGGCGGTCCAGGCCACCAAGGCGGTCGGCGGCGCCCTGAAGGGCTACGACCTCGCCATTCGCAAGGCGTTGCACGGCAGCGAGAAGACGCCCGCGCCCGAGGAAACGGACCATGACGACTCCCCGCGAGCCAACTTCCTGCGGGCGACACGTCTCATCGCCGTGGAAGCCACATCGACGGGATCGGACATCACGGCGGGCTGGCACCCCGACGGCGGGCTGACCATCGCGTTGCGCCCGCGAACCCTGGACCGCTTGGGAACCAGCAACCTCTCCAACGAACTGTCGGCCGCGGTCTCCACATTGTTGTCGCGCATCGCCCGCGCCCGCGACAAGGCGTACAACGCCTGCTACCGATCCTTATCTCGAACGGAGAAACCAATGAGCGCCACCCAGGACCAGTTCGTCGCGAACCTGTACGAACTACGCAACGTCGCCCGGCGCAACCTCCCCAACATCGCGCGGGCCTACGCGGGCATCACCAGCCAGGTACACGCCACGGCCTTTTGGGAACGCACGCTGTTTCGGCCAGGTGACCCCGTCGACGCGGCATGGAGGGGAATGCGGGACCGACTGGAAACCCTGCTCGGCCAGACCACCACTCGCTTGGCCGATGCCGCCATCGCGCTCGATCTGGCGGTAACTGATCTCGCGGCCACCGATCACCGCAATGCGCGAGCCCTGATGGACGCGAGGGCCGCCGAGGAACATCTTCCCGCGCCCCTGGATCCAAATGTGCCCGGCCAGATCCCCACGCCGCCCAAGCCAGGCGATCCCGTCGCCACCAAGAAGCTCCACGTTGGACCCATCATGGAGGTCGATGTACCCGAGGTGGCTCGATGAGTTTCCGCGACGACCTCATGCACAAGGTCGAACAGATAAAGGACGCCGCGTACTACAAGTGGTTCAACGAGGTGATGCCCAATTCGGGCAACGCTCCACCGCCATCGCCAGAGGAAGCACAGGCGTTCGTCGACGGCATGCGAGACCTCGAGGCGTCCTTCGAGTACTTCACGGGCGGCGATCCCGACTCCGCCAACCAGATGATCGAAGTGCTGGCGCAGGCGAAACAGCAGCTGACAAACGGCATTCACATGAATCTGTCCCCCGCCGCGACGCACCTGAACAACTGGAGCGGAAACACGGCCACGACGTTTCGCGATCGATTCTTCACCCCATTCCAAGCGATCGCGGTGAATCAGGCAAACGTTGTCGAAGCCACATCGGCTGCGCTGCACAGCTACCAGGAGATACTGCGGCACGCGCGGCAGGACATTGTGGCCCTGGCGGATAAGACCATCGGGGCCCTACAGGACAAGAACAGTGGCGACATCCTCGCCACCATCGTCGGACTGGGCAGTTCGATCGCCGGGGCGGCGGTCACCATCGCTTCGGGAGGTGCCATGGCGCCTGCCATGTTCTCACTTCTCAGCGCCGGCGCGGGGGCCGCACCGAAACTGTTCTCGGTGGGTGGTTCGTCCACTAAGGAAATCCTCGACAGCTTGAGAAACGAACTTCGAGACCAACGCGATCGCCTCGACAAGGAGATCAACGACCTCAAGGGCCGCATCGACCACGACCTGGGCGTCACGTTCGAAACCACCGTTGTCGGCGGCGACGACAGGTACCCCGTTGAACAGTGTTGCCCTCCATCAATTACTGCAGCGGCCGTGGCGGACGGGAGCCAGGACGGACGCGTCGCGGAGTTCACCCCGCCCGAGGGCTGGTAGCCGTCTCCAACGCCGAAACGAAAGCGAGATACCGAATTGAGCACCCGAGTCAAGCTCGACAAGCAGGCCCTGCGCGAGTTCGTCACCCTGATGGACGAGACCGCTGAGGTGATGTCCCAGATTCAGGACGCCGCGACACCGCGCTACGCGCGGGCTGGAGGGGACGCGGCGTCGGCGTATCGGGGCGGGGTCAAGGTGACGCTGGGGTCGGTGGATTTCGATCATCCTGGGCGGCGGGCGGGGGAGTTGGTGGCCGATCGGATCGCCGACACCCTGAACTTCGTGCGCAGCCTGGAGGAGGGGGCGCGCTGTCTGGGAGACACCGTGCGCGGTGTTCTCGACGAGATGGGCGCGCAGGACTCCATCGCCGCCGCGGACCTCGCCCGCATCAACGCGTCCGTGCATTCGTCGTGCGACAAGCCGTTCGGCGTCGTCGATAACCCTTGGCAGTAAAGGAAACCCGATGTCCACGCACTACGATTCGCTGAGCCTCGACGATATTCACGTCATCAGCGCCGCCGACGACGCGCACGCGTGCGAAATCGACGAACAGGCCGACGCCTCGCGGGACCTGATCGCCGCCGTCAATGCCGCGCTGGATCGGTTGGGGCGGGCGCATCGCCACATCAGCCAGGAGGATCTGGAGCAGGTGTCGAAGGCGCTGACCGTGGATGGGAAGCGGCGCGAGGCCAAGGGCGGGATCGCCAACCTGGTGGCGGGGGCGGGTGCGGCGTTCGAGGGGGAATCGGCGCGGGCGGCCATCGATCGGGTCACCAAGCTGCACGACACCAGTGGCGCGGGGCGCGACCAGTTGGACGCGCAACCCCAGACGTTCAGCGTCCTGTCGGCGCAGGTGCGGCGCACCCACAGCCGCCTGTCGCAGCTGCGCGACGACCGCGACGCATGGCTGAAGTTCGCCCGCGCGAACCCGAACGACCCCCAGTTGGCCGCCGAGTTCGGGACGGGCGGGTGGTGGAACCCCGACCCCGCACAAGTCGCCACCGCGATCGGCGACCGCTACGACACCGACGCCCGCGACTACATGCAATCCAACACCGACGAATACCTGAGGCAGGCCGCTTCCCTGGGGGCGCCCGACATATACGACGGGCCTCGGACCCCGCGCGGCGGCACGGGCGGCCACGGTGGCACGGGTGGCGACGCGGGCCCCGCGGGCAACGGGCATCATTCGGCATCGGGGCCGTCCCTGCGCCCGAACGCCCTCGATACGTCCACTGTGAGCGCGCCCGATGGTTACTCCCACCACCCCGACCTGGCCTCCACCCCGAGCCTCCAGGGCCCCGTCACGATGGCACCCGCCCCCGCCGCCCCGACCGTCCCCAGCGGTCTCGGTGCGGGCGGCGTGTTCACCCCG
>NZ_DASQPW010000024.1:0-7419 GCF_035643755.1 Stackebrandtia sp.
GTGCCGGGCATCCCGATCGCCATCCAGCTGCGCACCTTCCGCCGGGTGCTGGTGCGCGGCGACGCCCGCGCCTCCCGGGCCATGGCGCGGGCCATGCTGGCGCAGCTGGCCGTCTTCCACGCCCCCGACGACCTGATCATCGCGGTGGTCGCCGACCCCACCCGGCGCCCGGAATGGGACTGGCTGAAGTGGCTGCCGCATTCCCAGCACCGCGAACAGTTCGACGCCGCCGGGGCCCGCCGCCTCGTGGTCGGCAGCCTGTCCGAACTGGAGGGCATGCTGAGCGACGAGCTGTCCGGCCGCTCCCGCGGCGTGGGCGGCAAGGAGGCGGCCGTCCTGGAGGGACGCCACGTCGTGGTGATCCAGGACGGCGGCGAGATCGACGGCGGTTGCCAGCTCACCGGCCAGGGACTGGCCGCCACCACCGTCATCGAGCTGAACTCGGCGGCCCCGCGCCGCATGCTGCCGTGGATGCTGCAACTCGACGTCGAACCCGGCGGGATCTCCATGACCCGCCAGAACCACCAGGTGCCGATCGGCATCCCCGACCGGCTGTCGCTGGCCCGGGCCACCGCGGTGGCCCGCCAGATCTCGAAGTTCCGCTTGGCCACCAAGGGATTCGCGGGTGGACCCGAGCCGCTGTCGGTGTCGATGGAGCTGCCCGACCTGCTGGGCATCGGCGACGCCGGTGCCCTGGACCCGCGCCGCACCTGGAAGCCCGACAAGCGCAACGCCGAGCGCCTGAAGATCCCGCTGGGCCTGGATCCCAACGGGGACCGCATCTACCTCGACTTCAAGGAGGCCGCCCAGTCCGGCATGGGCCCCCACGGGCTCATCATCGGCGCCACCGGTTCCGGGAAGTCGGAACTGTTGCGCACCATCGTGTCGGGCCTGGCGATCACCCACTCGTCCGAGGAACTCAACATGGTGCTGGTGGACTTCAAGGGTGGCGCCACGTTCGCCACATTGGACCGACTTCCCCACACCAGCGCGGTCATCACCAACCTGGAGGAGGAGCTCCATCTGGTCGACCGGATGGGCGACGCGATCAACGGCGAGATCATCCGGCGTCAGCAGCTGCTGCGCGACGCCGGAAACTATGTCTCCCAACGCGACTACGAACGCGAACGCCGTGCGGGCGCGGCCCTGGCGCCGCTGCCCAGCCTGCTGATCATCTGCGACGAGTTCTCCGAGATGCTGGCGGTCAAGCCCGACTTCATCGACCTGTTCGTCATGATCGGGCGGCTGGGCCGGTCGCTGGGAGTCCACCTGCTGCTGGCCTCCCAGCGCCTGGAGGAGGGCCGGCTGCGCGGTCTGGAGTCGCACCTGTCGTACCGGGTGGGTCTGCGCACCTTCTCGGAGTCCGAGAGCCGCACCGTGCTGGGCGTTCCCGACGCCTTCGAGCTGCCTCAGGCACCGGGGCACGGCTACCTCAAGACCGACCAGGAGACCATGCTGCGGTTCCGCAGCGCCTACGTGTCCGGCGAGTACAAGATGCCGCTGTCGGAGGAGCTCGTCGTGGCCTCCGATCTGGCCGGTGCCCGCGGCAAGGGCCGACTGGTGCCGTTCACGATCGCGCACCAGCCGCTGCCGGAGTCCGATGAGGACGATGACGATCCCGCGACCGAGGACCTCCGCGCCCTCCAGGCCGAGGAGGAGCTGTCGGCGGAGGACGATCCGTCCAAGGAGACCATGCTGTCGGTGATCACCAAGCGGCTGCAGGGATTCGGCCCGCCCGCCCACCAGGTGTGGCTGCCGCCGCTGGACGACCCGGCCTCGCTGGACCAGCTGTACGCCCGCCTGGACGTCAGCGAGGAGCGCGGCCTGCACGCGCCCGACTGGCCGGGAGGCAGCCTCACCGCGCCGATCGGCCTGATGGACAAGCCCTTCGAGCAGCGCCGCGACCTGCTCACCGTGGACCTGTCCGGCGCGGGCGGCAACATGGTGATCGTCGGCGGCCCGCGCTCCGGCAAGTCCACCTGCGCCCGGACCGTCATCGCCGGGCTCTCCCTGAGCCACACCCCCGACGAGATCCAGATCTACGGCGTCGACCTCGGCGGCGGTGGCCTGCGCTCCATGGAGGGCCTGCCCCACGTCGGCGGGATCGGCAGCAAACAGGACTCCGGCAAGGTGCGGCGCATCGTGGCGCAGCTGAGGTCCATCATCGACGACCGCGACCGCATGTTCGCCGAGCGGGGCATCGACAGCATGGACACCTTCCGCCAGCTGCGCGCCAAGGGCGACATCGACGACCCGCTGGGCGACGTCTTCCTGGTGCTGGACAACTGGTTCGCGTTCCGGGAGGACTTCGAGCCGCTGGAGGACGACGTCAGCGCGATCAGCCAGCGCGGGCTCGCCTACGGCGTGCACGTCGTGCTCACCTGCAGCCGCTGGATGGACATGCGTCCGGGCATGCGGGACCTGATGGGCACCCGGGTGGAGCTGAAGCTCAACGACCCCCTGGACTCCGAGATCGACCGCAAGGCCGCCGAGAACGTCCCCGAGCGTTCGCCGGGCCGCGGCGTCGTCGACGGCGGCTACGCCGTCCTGGCCGCGCTGCCGCGCATCGACGGATCGTCCGAGGTGGGGGACCTCGCCGATGGCCTGACGGACTTCATCAAGCGCTCCTCCCAGGCATGGACCCGTCCACCCGCCGAGAAGGTTCGCCTGCTGCCTCACCACATCGAGGTCACGGCGCTGCCGGAGTTCGCCGACAACGCCCCGGTGCCGATGGGCATCGAGGAGTTCCGGCTGGGCACGTTCGGCGTCGATTTCAACGAGAACCCGCACCTGGTCGTGCTGGGGGACGGGCAATGCGGCAAGACCAACGTGCTGCGCACCCTGTGCCACCAACTGTCGAAGTCCACACTGGAGAAACCGCCGAAGATGGCGATCGTCGACTATCGGCGCGGCCTGCTGGGCGAGGTGGACGACGAGCTGCTGGCCGGCTTCGCGGCCTCGGCGTCGCAGGCCGAGGAGCTGATCTCCGGGACCGTGGAGGCATTGCGCGCCAGGCTTCCCGGACCGGACGTCACGCCGGAACAGTTGCGGGCCCGTAACTGGTGGACCGGTTCGGAGCTGTTCATCGTCGTCGACGACTACGACATCGTCGCCGGGCAGATCACCGATCCCCTCGAGGAATTGATGGAGCTGCTTCCGCAGGCCCGCGACATCGGCATGCACCTGGTGCTGGCCCGCCGGATGGGCGGCGTCAGCCGGATTCTGTACCAATCGGTTGTGCAGACGCTGATCGAGTTGCAGGCGCCGGTGCTGGCGATGTCCGGTTCTCCGGAGGAGGGTCGGATCATCGGCAACTTCCAGCCGTCTCCGCAGCGTCCGGGGCGTGGCACAGTGGTGGATCGCGACGGACAATTGATGGTGCAGGCGGCGTGGACCCCTTCGAAATTTGACGAAGAATAGGGATATGTCCATTAATTCCGATAGTGGGCCAAGGGAAATTGAGAAAGAATTAGCCTCCTAAGGTCTTTTGAATTGCGGTCAATACCGCTAGAGTCGTTGATACACAAAGGTCCGGTGTAGAAATCGACTCCGGTCCATGTTCGAGTACATAGGAAAGGAGTGACGATGGCTTCGGGCGATGCCAATATTGATCTCGGATCGGTATCCGCTGGCGGCAAGGGCGTTGCTGAGGCGGCGAACAACTGCCAGTCGGTGGTGAAGCAGCTTCAGTCCACGAGCGACAACCTTCAGAGTCACTGGGACAGCAACACCGGCAAGAAGTTCAAGGCTTCGTTGGACAACGACATCAAGCCCAAGATCAACAAGTGCGCGAACACTATGCACGAGACGCACGACCGCTTGACGAAGATCCTGCAGTCGTACCACCAGCTTGACAACAACTGAGGACCACCGGGGAAGATCTTTTCCTCGAATTCACGTGTGACAAGGAGAGTGAACGAATGGCTGCTGGAGGCCGGGTCAAGGTTATCCAGGCGGGTATGCAAGACACCGCCGGCAAGCTGAAGAAGCAGTCCCACCAGCTGGAAACCCTGGCTGGCAACCTGGTCAAGGCGATCCAGGGCACGGACTGGGACGCCGAGGACAAGCACCAGGCGGTGCAGTTGGCGAACGCGCTCAAGAAGGAAGCCCACGAGCTGAGCGGCGCCGTTAACAACGCCAGCAAATTCACCACCGACTTCGCCAGCGCGACCGCGCAGACCGTCGCCAAGGCGAAGAGCATGCTCAACTACTCCACCTGAGGCGGTTAAGACCCCCAAGGGTTTAAGATCTGTGGCCCCACACCGAATGTGTGGGGCCACAGATCTTTTCTATTCGTTTATTACCTACCGGTTGGTTACTTACTCGCCGGCGGCCAATTCCCGCTTGCGGCGCCGCGCCCGCGGAAACACCGAACGGCCCACGGCTATCGCGATCGCAAGCACCACAACGAAAGCCGCCACCAATGCCGCGATCATCCGCGACATCGACTGCGGGTCGCCGCCGGTGGAGAATCCCGCGACGTCGCCGGGCTTGCGGGCGTCGTGCGGGTCGAGATCGGCCGTCACCGCGCGGTACGGGTCGACCATGCCGTACCCCACCCCCTCGTCCCGGCCGCCGGCCGGGTGCTCGGCGGTCTTGGTGATCCGGGTGGCGATCTCCGCGCCGCCCATGCCGGGGTAGCGGGCCTTGACCAGGGCGGCGGTGCCGGTGACGTAGGGGGTGGCGAAGCTGGTGAACGCGTTGTCGTCGCGGGTGTCGGCGCCCACCCAGGTGCCGTCCCCGTTGGGGTTCGGCCCCACCGGCTTGAAGCCCGGCCCCGCGATGTCCACATAGGGCCCGATGTTCGACTTGTTGCTGACGACGTTGTCGGGGGTGGCCGAGGAGACGGCCAGCAGCGCGGGGTACGTCTTGTGCTTGGACGCGTAGGCGGCGGGATACTCGGCGCCCTGATTGCCGTTCTGGTCCTTGTTTCCGGCCGCCACCACCAGCAGAACGTCCTTCTTCTGGGCCCGCTTGACCGCCGCCTTGAGCTCCGCGGTGTTGGGGGCGGCGGCGGAGATGTTGATGATGTCGGCGCCGGCGTCGATCGAGGCGTTGATGCCGTCGGCGATCAGACCGGCCACCACCTTTCCGTCCGACATCTGCTCGGTGTCGCGCAGGATCTTGACGGACATCAGGGTGGAGTCGGGCGCCATGCCGTAGTAGGGGAGCTTTTCCTTCTTGGCCTCGCGGGCGGAGATGATGGCCCCCACCACGGTGCCGTGGCCGTTCTGGTCGCAGGTGGCGTCGCCGTGTTCGTGGGTGAGATTCTTCAGCGAGGTCACCTTGCCGTCACCCATCACGTCGCTGCGATCGGAGACCCCGGAATCGATGACCGCGATCTTGACGCCCTTGCCGCGCGACATCGGCCAGACGCGTTGCGGGTCCATGAGTTTCATGGCCTCGGGTTCGCCGGGGAAATCCCCTCCGTGTTTCAGTGTCGGGGAATATTTGCAATCATCCGCGAATGCCGGACTTGTCGGAATGGAAACGACAAAAAGAGTGACCACTATGGCCAGAGAAATTCGCAGCAGCGATCGCATATCAACAGATTAACGGCAATGAATGGTTAACGAAAGGGGCGTCAGCGTTGCCGAAGTTCGGTGATCGCCAGGCCGTGCCCGTCGGGGTCCAAAAAGGATGCCGCACGCAGGTCGTGGACCTCTCCCGTCAACGCCGACACCGGGGGATGCGTGAACTCCACGCCCTTGGCGCGCAGCGTCTCGTACGCCGAATCGATGTCGCCGACCTCGAAGGTCAGATGCATGACGGGATCCCCCGCGCCCGGGGCGTCGTCCCTGCGCCACAACAAGACCCGCCCGAAGCCCGCCTCCAGCAGCACGGCGTCGGGGGCGCGGTCGATCTCCACCAGGCCCAAAAGCTCGGTGTAGAACATCATCGAGCGCTGGAGGTCGGACACGATGAGCGTCGCGGCCACGTCGCGCACCGCCTCGGGCGGCAGCTGGGTCTCCGAGGCGTTGTACGCCCGCAACAGATCCGCGCCGGGGGTCTCGGCGGCCAGCAGGCTCAGGGCCGTGGCCTTGACGGGGGCCTCGGGCCGCTCGTCGGTGTCGGGGGCGGAGTCCTCCGCCCTGGCGTCCGCGTCGCCGTTGCTTTGGTTCTCGTAGGCGATCAGCGGCTCCATCAACGCGGCCAGCTCGTCGTCGTCGATCGGCTCGGCCGCGTCGGGGAGGTCGGTGTCGGGCTCGGCGGGGTCCGTGTCGTCGTCGGTGTCGTCCTCGTCGTCCGACGTCTCGTCCGCGGCCTCGGGGATGCCCTCCGAGACCGCCTCGTCGATGAGCGCGTCGGCGGCGGTGGCCTCGAGGGGCGTGTCGGCGGGCGGCGCCGCGTCCGACGAGTCCCCGGGCTTGACCGCGTCGGCGGGCTTTTCCGTCTCCCTGGCGTCCTCGGACGCGGCGGGCATCGGGATCGGCGCGTCTTCGGGGGCGGGCTCCTTCTCGGCGTCCGAGGCTTTGTCGGTCGGGGTAGTGGCGGGAGGCCCGTCGGCGACCGCCTCCGCGAGATCATCGATCCTCTCGGGATCGTCGAGCGGGGATTGCTTGCCCAGGCTGACTTCCAGGTCGTCGAGCGAGTTCACCTCGCCCGCCTCGACGTCGTCGTCGATCTTCAGGTCGTTGATGTGGAAGTCCGCCACCGTCTCCAGCGGCGAGGTGGTCTCGGCGGGCCGCGCGGCGTAGATCTGCCGCGCCCGCGCCGCCGTCACCACCGCCAGCGCCGCCCCGAAGAACACGAACGCCACGATGGCCGCCGCGATGCTCCTGGCCCCCAGGGCGATCGCGCCGGTGAAAAGCGTCAGCAGCAGTAAAGTGAAAACCGTTGCCGCGCGCGGCAACCCCCAGGAGCGCATCGAGGCGAAACCGCCGCCCACGCGCGCCCCGTCCGCGCCGCGCCCGCCCTGCTTGGAGCGACGGTCCATCTCGTACGTCGCCCACCAGCTCTTCCAGCCGCGCAGGGGTCTTTGCACCCGCGCCGTGGTCCGCCCGCCCCGCTGCGCCTGGCGCCCGCGCACGCCCCGACGGGCCTGCTGCGCGCGCTGTTGAGCGCGCTGGGCGTCCCTGGCATGCTGCGCGGCGCGCGCGGCGGTCTGGCGCTGGCGCGGCGGCGTCGCCTTGGCGCCTCGGTTGGCGGCCTTGGGGTTCGCTTTGGGCGCAGCCCTGCGTGCGGCAGCCTTAGGTTGCTGCCGTGGCGGCTGTCGAGGTGGTTGACGCATCAGTGTGGCTTGGCCCTCCCACGAAAGATGTCGTAGATGTTACGTCCCATTCGGCGCCAGGCACAACACCCATTAAGATCGTTGCCCCGGACTATTCGAAGGAGTAACAGTGTCACAGCAGACACTCGTGCTGATCAAGCCCGACGCCGTCTCGCGCGGCCTGGTCCGCGAGGTCATCTCGCGGCTGG
>NZ_DASQPW010000025.1:0-28552 GCF_035643755.1 Stackebrandtia sp.
GCCCGTCGTCCTGCTGCACGGCGCGGGGGCCGACGCCTCCGCGTGGGACGCCATCGGGCCGCCGCTGGCGCGGCGGTACCGCGTCGTGGCCCCGGATCTGCGCGGCCACGGGCAATCCGGCGACGGCCCCTGGGACTTCGACGCCGTGCTGGACGACATCGAGGCGGTCGTCGAGCACTGTGGATTGTCCAATCCGGTGGTGGTGGGTCAGTCGCTGGGCGGGATGCTCGCGGGAATGTGGGGCCGCCGCCACCCCGAGTGCCCGGCGCTGGTCTCCCTGGACGGCCACCGCGCCACCGAGACCGATCCCGGGAACTACCACGGCATCGCCGCCGACGAGCGCGACGCGATCCTCGCCGAGCTGAAGGGCGTCTTCGACGCCCACGAGGCGGCGTCGGGCCGGCCGCTGCCCGAAGAGGCGATCGCCGCCACCTCGCCGCGCGCCCGCGTCGTCCGCGACGGCCACACCTACCGGCGCCCCGGCCCCGAGCTCACCGCCGCGCTGCGCGCCGCCCCCGAGTTCCACGACAGCGTCCCGATCTTCGCCGAGGTGGGCTGCCCGTTCCTCGTCGTGCTGGCCACGCGGAACCTGCCCGGCATCCCGCCGCACTTCGACGCATTCATGGACGCGTTCCGTCAGGGGCTGCGCGACGACCTGGGCGCCATCCACAAGCAACGCTCCACACTGGTGGTTCACGAGGTGGACGCCAGCCACAACCTCACCAACGAGATCGGCGAGCAGCTGGTCGCCGAGATCACCCGCTTCATCGACGAAAGCCTCGGTACCGTGGCGGAATGATCAGCTACGAGATCGTCGACGTCTTCACCGGCACCCCCTTCGAGGGCAACCCCCTGGCGGTGGTGTTCGGCGGCGATGGCCTGAGCGACAAGCAGTTGCAGGCCATCGCCGCCGAGTTCAACCTCTCCGAGACCGCGTTCGTGTTGCCCCCCACCACGACCGCCGACTACCGGGTGCGGATCTTCACCCCGAAGTCCGAGATCCCCTTCGCCGGTCACCCCAGCATCGGCACCGCCGTCACCCTGGCCCGCCGCGGCGACATCGCCGACGGCACCGCGACCCAGGAATGCGGCGCCGGGCTCCTGCCGGTCGTGGTCGACGGCGACGCGGCGACCCTCACCGGCGGCACCCCCACCGACGGCGGCCCGCTCGACGCGGCGCCCCTGCTGGAGCTGGCGGGCCTGGAGCCGTCCGACCTGGCCGGAAACGCCCGCCGGGTCGGCACCGGCATCGAGTTCCCCATCCTGCCGGTGATACCGGAGGCGGTGGCGCGGGCCGAAAACACCCGCATCGCGGGCCAGCCCGAGGTGTACCTGTTCTCCTTCGACGCGACGACCGGCCGCGCCCACTCCCGGCTCTTCGCGCCCGGATTCGGCATCACCGAGGATCCCGCCACGGGCTCGGCCGCGCTGGCGCTGGGCGTTCACCTGGTCGCCGAGGGCCTGGTGCCCGCCGACGGCACCACCTCCTATGTGGTGGAGCAGGGGGCCGAGATGGGCCGTCCGTCGCGATTGGAATGCCAGGTCGACGCCGCGGCCGGCGCCGCCGTTAGGGCCCGGGTGAGGGGCCGGGCGGTGGCGGTGTCGCGCGGCGAGTTCGTGTCTTTGCCCTGATCTTCGCCGCGTTTCGGATGAGGTCATTCACCCGAATGTCTGTTGTGTGGTGTCGGGGTGGTGAGGCAGAGTGCCTTTGTATGGAGCTGTTGTGCACCGTGTACCCGGTTGATGACGTCGAGACCGCCGCCGCCTGCTACCTGTCGCTCGGCTTTCGGGATGTCGCGCGGCCCGATCACGACACCGTCTTGTTGGCCGACAACGACTCGCCGTACGTGGACATCCTGCTCGAACAGCACCCCGTTGAGTCCAAGGCCGGAAGCGGGCCGGTGTTTCGGATCGCGGACGTCAGCGAATTCCACCGGGAGAACCCCAGCCTGCGATGGATGGGGCCGCCGGTGGAGATCCCGCCGGGCAAGTACGGGATCTTCATGGACCCCGCGGGCAACCCGGTGCGGGTGGTCGACTTCACCAACGACAGTGGACGGTACGCGCGGCTGTTCCGTCCGGCGCCGTCAGCGTCGTGAGTCGCGGACCAGTCCGGCCACCGCGGCGAGGTAGATGACCGCGCCGACGCCGCCGACGACGGCCAGGCCGCGCACGAACGCCGCCGGGTTCGCGGCGTCGCCCACCAGGGCGCCGAACAGGGCGACCCCGATGGCGCCGCCGGTCTGGCGGGCGGTGTTGCTGACGCCGCTGGCGATGCCGGCACGGCCGGGCGGCGCCGCGCCCATCACCAGCGCCACCATGGCGGGGGTGATCAAGGCTAGGGCGATCCCGGTGCAGGCCAGGGGAAGCAGCAGCATCACGTATGTCGGTTGCCGCGACACCGCGATCATGGAGAGCATGCCGACGGCGCCGAGCAGGTAGCCGACGATGGCGGGACGGTGCGGCCCGTAGCGGGCGACCAGCCGCCCCGTGAGCGGCGGCAGCAGCGCCATGGGGATCAGGCAGGGCAGGACGGCGATGCCCGCCCGCAGCGGCGTGTAGTGGCCGATGCCCTGCAACAGCAGCGTCGTGACGAAGATCGTCCCCATGCCCACAATGGTCATCGCGGCGGTGACGACGGCGCCGATCCGAAACCGCCGGTTGGCGAAGACGCCCGGCGGCAGCATCGGCGCGGGATGGCGCTTCTCGACCCGCCACAACCCGACCGCCAGCGCCGCCGCGACAACCCAACTCCCCCATACGATCGGCGAGGTCCATCCCGCGCGCCCCGCCTCGATGAAGCCGAACACCGCGGCGCCCAGGGCGGCGGCCCCGAGCAACAGGCCCGCGGCGTCGAAGCTCCCCGACGCCCCGGGGCGATCACCGGCCACGCTGTACGCGACCGCCGCGATCGCGGCCGCCACGATCGGGACGTTGAGCCAGAAGATCGCGCGCCACCCGGGACCGGCCAGCAGCGCGCCGCCCAGCAGCGGCCCGAGCGGCAGCGACACGCCCGCCACCCCGGCCCACAGGCCGATCGCCTTCGCGCGGGCGGCGGGCTCGGCGAAGGTGCGGGTGATGATCGCCAGGGTTCCCGGCAGCATGGTCGCCGCCGCCAGTCCCTGGAGCGCGCGGGCGGCCACCAGGGTGGCGATGCCGGGCGCCAGGGCGCAGGCCACCGAGCCGAGGCCGAACGCGGCCAGGCCCGCGATCACGACGGGCTTGTGGCCGAGGCGGTCGGCGATCGCGCCGCCGCCCAGCAGCAGCGCCGACAGCACCACGGCGTAGCCGTCCACCACCCATTGCAGACCGGCCACGCCCGCGCCGAACTGGTGCCCGATGGTGGGAAGCGCGACATTGACGATGGTCACGTCCAGCTGGATCAGGAACATGCCGACGCACATCGCCAACAGGACGACCCGCGGGTGGCGGGCGCTTCGGGTGCGGGGGGCCGACGCGGCTATTCCGGTCATGGCGGCAACGCTAGGTCCGGAATGCTTCGGTGGCGGACGAAGTGTCCCCGCACTACGGTGGGTTCCATGGAAGGGGACGTGGACATCACGCCGATCGCGGCACTGCTGGCCGACGCGAGCCGGGCCAAGGTGCTCAACGCGTTGGGCGACGGGCGGGCGCTGCCCGCCAGCGTGCTGGCCGGGGAGGCCGGGGTGTCGGCGTCGACGGTGAGCGCGCACCTGGCCAAGCTGGTGGACGGCGGGCTGTTGCGGGTGGAGCGGCACGGCCGCCACCGCTACTTCCGCTTCGCCAGCCCGAAGGTGGCCACCTTGCTGGAGACCATGGCGCTGCTGTCGCCCACCGCGCCGGTGCGGTCGCTGCGGGAGGGCAACCGGGCGCAGGCGCTGCGGTCGGCGCGCACCTGCTACGACCACCTGGCCGGGCGGCTCGGGGTGCGGATCATGCGTTCCCTGCTGGATCGCGGCGCCATCGCCGGCGGCGACGGTTACTTCGATGTGGACGATCCGGGCTCCGATCACCTGTCGGGACAGGGCAGCGAGATCGACTACGAACTCACCGAGGATGGACAGTCCTTTCTCGACAAACTTGGCGTCCACATTCCACCGGGGCGGCGCCGGCTGGTGCGCTACTGCGTGGACTGGAGCGAGCAACAGCACCATCTGGCGGGGCGGCTGGGCCGGGCGATACTCGACCACACGCTGCGCGAAGACTGGGTGAGGCGCTCCTCCGCCCGCGCGCTGCGCGTCACCGACTCGGGCCGCGCGGCGCTGCTCGAGCACTTCGGCATCGAGGCGTGAGCGAAGATCCACTCACCGGGTCGGCGCGTCCATTGTCGCCCGCACGGCACGAAAAGTTACCGCCGCGGAGTCCTTCCCGCCGCCGGATCGGCGGGCTACTATCCGACTTTGTTGCCTGAGAAAGGATCTTGACAGTCATGTCACCGGTCAGGCTCGCGGTCGTCGGCGCGGGAGGACGAGGACGCCAGTACGCGTCCTGGGCATTGAATCACCCGGAGGCGGCCACGGTGGTGGCCGTGGCGGAGCCGCGCGAGGAGGTACGCGCCGAGTTCGCCGCCCAGCACGGCATCGCCCCCGACATGTGCTTCACGCACTGGGAACACCTGCTGGGGGCCGGCCGGATCGCCGACGCGGTGCTGATCTGCACCCAGGACCGGATGCACACCGAGCCCGCGATCGCGTTCGCCGACGACGGCTGGAACATCCTGCTGGAAAAGCCGATGGCACCCACCCCCGAGGAGTGCCGCGAGATCGTCAACGCCGCCCGCAAGGGCGGCGGCGTGTTCGCGGTGTGCCACGTGTTGCGGTACACGCCTTACACCAAGACACTGAAGTCGATCCTCGACTCCGGAGCCATCGGCGACATCGTCAGCGTCCAGCACCTGGAACCCGTCGGTTACTGGCACTTCGCGCACTCGTACGTGCGCGGGCCGTGGCGCAACGAGGCGGAGTCCTCGTCGATGCTGCTGGCCAAGTCCTGCCACGACCTGGACTGGCTGCGGCACGTGGTCGGCGTGCCGTTCGCCCGGGTCTCCAGCTTCGGCAGCCTGAAGCACTTCCGTTCGGACAACGCCCCCGCCGGCGCCACCCACCGCTGCGTGTCCTGCCCCGTGCAGGACGACTGCGCGTACTCGGCGACCCGCATCTACGGCAACGGCCTGAAGGAACGCACCTTCGCCATCCGCCACGTCGTGGACGTCCTCGAGGAGGCCCGCCTGGAGAAGGCCCTCCAGGACGGACCGTACGGCCGCTGCGTCTACGACACCGACAACGACGTCGTCGACAACCAGGTGGTCAGCATGGAGTTCGCCGACGGCACCACCGGTTCCTTCACCGTCACCGCCTTCACCCCGATGGAGGACCGCAAGACCCGCATCTTCGGTTCGCAGGGGATGATCGAGGGCGACGGCGACGAGGTGCGGGTCTTCGACTTCAACACCGAGAAGACCACCGTCACCAAGATCAAGAAGATCGGCGGGGTCGGCGCCGGGGCCGGTCACGGCGGCGGCGACGCCGGGCTGATCGAGGCGTTCGTGCGCGCGGTGGGCGAAAACGACCAGTCGCTGGTGCTGTCGGGCCCCGACGAGTCCCTGGAGACCCACCTGGCGGTGTTCGCCGCCGAGGAGGCCCGCCTGGAAGGCGCCGTCAAATCCGTTGAGTACCAACGGAACTAACCAGCGCAGGCCCGTCAGCGTCTCGTAGGCCTCGACGTACCTGGCGCGCGTGGCGTCCACGACCTCGGCGGGAATGCTCGGCGGCGGTGTGGTCTTGTCCCAGCCGGTGTCGACCGCCCAGTCGCGGACGTACTGCTTGTCGAAGGACGGCTGGGCCCGGCCCGGTTTCCAGGCGTCGGCGGGCCAGAACCGCGAGGAGTCGGGCGTGAGCACCTCGTCGGCGAGGATCAGGTCGCCCCGCGCGTCGGTGCCGAGCTCGATCTTGGTGTCGGCGATGATGATGCCGCGCCGCGCGGCGATCTCGCTGCCGCGTCGGTAGACCCGCATGGTGATGTCGCGCAGGCGCCGCGCGGTCTCGGCGCCCACTTCGGACACCACGCGGTCGTAGTCGATGGGCTCGTCGTGCTCGCCCACCGGGGCCTTGGTGGACGGGGTGAAGATCGGCTCGGGCAGCCGCGAGCCGTCGGTGAGCCCCTCGGGCAGGCTCACGCCGCTGACCGCGCCGTCGCGCCGGTAGTCCTTCAGTCCGGAGCCGGTGAGGAAGCCGCGGGCCACGCATTCCACCGGCACCATCGACAGCCGCCGGCAGCGGATCGCGCGCCCGGCGAACTCCGCGGGGACGTCGGTGGCGGAGATGACGTGGTTGGGGATGTCCGACAGCTGCTCGAACCACCACAGGCTGAGCGCGGTGAGCAGCTTTCCTTTGTCCGGTATGGGGGTCGGCAACACGACGTCGTAGACCGAGACCCGGTCGGAGGCGACCAGGATCAGGTCGTCGCCGTCGGCGTAGACATCGCGGACCTTCCCCGAATGCAGCATTTCCACGCCGCCCATTCGATCATGACTCCCGCTTGGCCCCCACGGCACCCAGCGCGTACGTGATGGGCCACAGGGCCAGAATCGCCAGCAACACGGCGTTGCCCGACATGAAGTCCACGAGCGGACGGGTGCGGTCGGGTTGGCCGACGGCGAGGATCAGCAGACCCGTGACGGCCCAGGCGATGACGTAGGCGGCGGCCAGCTTCAACCACAGGATGACCTCGTAACGCACCCGGACCCGGCCGCGCTTCGGCGGCTTCCAGGGTCGCGGGCCGTCGGCGAAACGGTGGGCGACGTGGGCGTCGCACCACTGGATGGTGCGGTGGCCGAACATCACCGAGAACCCGATGTACAGCGCGGCCAGCCCGTGCGCGGAGTCGGCCTTCGCCCCGTCGCGCAGATCGAAGATGGACACCGCGAGCAACACCACGTCCGTCAACGGCACCAGCCACAACAACGCGGTGGACAGGCGCCGCCGCCGCAACAGGTACCGCACGGCCAGGCCCGCGCCCAGCAGCACCCAAAAGGCCACCTCGCAACCCACGATCACCACAAGCACGGGACCATTCTGGGCGCGTCGGGCGGCGGGCGCGTCGGCGTCGGAGACGAACCCGGGTGCGACTTTGGATGTACCCGCGATCGGCGCGTGTGAGGAGGCGACCCGGACGCGGTGATGGTTCGATGTAGCGGTGGAGAACGCGCGTCGGGTGCCCCGGGAGCTGATCGCCGCCGTCGTGGCGTACGCGATCGGCGTGGTGCTGGTGACGATCGGGACCTACTCCACGACCGAGGTGCACGCGCCGCTGTGGGTGCACCTGGCCACCCTGACGGTAGTGAGCGTCGGCGTGACGATGCGGCGCCGGGCGCCGATGATCGCGGTGCTGATCGGGACGGTGGCGTTCGGGGTGGACGTCACCGTCGGCATGTCGCTGGCGACCGCGGCGATCTACACCGACAACATCTACGCCGCGACGGTGTACGGGCCCCGCTGGGCGCCCCGGGCCCTGCTGATCGCCGGGACCCTGCTGACGGTCGTGTTGAGCGCGTTGACGTACATCGACGGCAAGCTGACGACGGCGCTGGTGATCTGCGCGATCTTCGCGCTGATCCTGCTGTCGCCGGTGGCCACGGGCATGGTGATCCGGGAGCATCGCGGGCGCGCCGAGCTGGAGCGCGACCGCGCCGCCCGGATCGCCGAACTGGCCGAGGTGGACCGTCGCGCGGCCATCGCCACCGAGCGCACCCGGATGGCCCGGGAGCTGCACGACACCATCGCCAATCACTTCAGCGCGATCGCCATGCAGTCCAGCGCGGTGTTGTCGCGTCCCCACATGGACGCCGCCGACATGCGCAAGGTGATCGCCGACATCCGGGCCGGGAGCGTGGCGGGCCTGGCCGACATGCGGCGCACCATCGAGCTGTTGCGCACCACCGAGGCCGAGGACGAGATAATCCAGCATGGACTGTCCGACCTGGATGATCTGGTGGAGCGGGCGACCACGGCGGGCCTGCGGATCTCCTCGCGGGTGCGGGGCAAGCGCCCCGAGCTGCCCGTCGCGGTGGATCTGGCGGCCTACCGCATCGTCCAGGAGGCGCTGACCAATGTGCTCAAGCACGGCCGGGATGCCCAGGTGGAGGTGGATTTCCGGCCGCGCGGGGTCGTGATCACGGTGGACAACCGGCTGCCGCACACCCCGGCGGGGGTGCCGGGATCGGGCAACGGCCTGGTGGGGATGCGGGAGCGGGCCACGATTCTGGGGGGCCGGTTCGAGGCCGGTCCGCACGATGGCGGCTGGCGGGTGCGCGCGGAGCTGCCGTACGCGCGAGAGGAGGCTGAGTGAGTTGCACGATCGGGTGATTCGCCTGTTGATCGCCGACGATCACGCCGCGGTGCGCGCCGGGCTGGTGCTGATCTGCTCGGGCGCGGACGACCTCGAGGTGGTGGGCGAGGCGGCCGACGGCGCCGAGGCGGTGGAGCTGGCCACGCGGCTGCGCCCCGACGTGGTGCTGATGGACATCCGGATGCCCCGCCTGGACGGCATCGCCGCCACCAAGAAGCTGGCGGGCGTCGCCGACGTCCTCATCCTCACCACCTACGGCAGCGACGCGCACGTGTTCGACGCGCTGGCCGCCGGGGCGGCGGGCTTCCTGCTGAAGGACACCGACGCCGAGGCCCTGCTGGAGGCGGTGCGCACCGTGGCACGCGGTGACGGCCTGATCTCCCCGAGTGTCACCCGGGCGCTGATCGCCGAGTTCGGGCGGCATCGCCCGCCGCCGTCGGCCGCGCCCGACCTGTCCGCGCTGACCGCCCGCGAGCGCCAGGTGCTGGACCTGCTCGGCAACGGCCTGTCGAACGCGGAGATCGCGCGGCGGCTGGGAATGGCGGAGGCGACGGTGAAAACGCACGTCAGCCGCATCTTGTCCAAACTGGACTTGCGTTCCCGGGTGCAGGCGGCGATCCTGGCGCGCGATCTTTCCCAGTGAATTCACAGGAATCTCTTAACAATTTCCGATTTCCCGCCCCTACCGTCTGGACCCAGCACCACAGTCATTGATACGGTGTCAATAGGCACAAGGTCCTTACCGTCCCATCGAGGCGGAGGACATCTCGGCGATGTCGCGTGTGGCGACGTCGTATGGAGCACCCACAACACAACACAGGTCGGGCCGGTCTCGACATTGTTCGTCGTGCCCCTTTGCGATGCATTTGTCTCGGTTCCGGCATGTCACACCTCCGTTCCCAGCACGCGCGAGGAGACAGCAACACTTATGAGCACCGAGGTACTCGATCGCACCCCGGACCAGACGTCCGGCGGTATCGGTACGCCCGACAAGCCCCGCGAGGAGTCTAAAAAGGATTCATACTTCTCCAACGCCAAACTCATCCTGATCCTCCTGGTCGTCACGGGACACACGTGGTCCCCGATGGCCGACTACTCGTCCACCATACGGTCGCTGTACCTGGTGCTGTACGACCTGCACATGCCGGCGTTCATCCTGTTGTGCGGCTACTTCTCCCGCAATTTCGCCGGAAAGCCGCGCCAGCTGCATCGCCTCGTCACCTCGGTGGCCGCGCCGTACCTGATCTTCTCACTCCTATATGGAGTATTTCGCTGGTGGACCGACGGCGAACCCGATCCGAGCCTGTTGAGCCCGTACTACCTGCTGTGGTTCCTGTCGGCCCTGTTCATCTGGCGCATCACGTCACCCATCTGGACGATGGTCCGCTTCCCGGTCCTCGTGGCCATCGTCATCTCGGTCGGTGCGGCCACCATGACGCTGCCCAGCGAGCTGGACCTGGGGCGCATCCTGCAGTTCCTGCCGTTCTTCGTGGCGGGCATGTTCATGAAGCGCGAGTACTTCGAGCGCCTGCGGCACCCGTTCGTGCGGATCGTGGGCCCGATCGCGTGCCTCGGCATCTGGTACATGGCGTTCAAGCACGGCGGCAGTGTCAACCTGAACTGGGTGTACTACACCGACGGCGCCGGGCAGATGGACTCCGACCTGGCGCACGTGCTGCCGATGAAGGCCATCATCCTGGGCAGCGCGGCGGTGTTGCTGGCCACGTTCTTCGCCTACGTCCCGGAACGCACCTTCTGGTTCACCCGGCTCGGCGAGCTCACCATGTTCGTGTACCTGTTGCACGGCTTCTTCACCAAGGGCGCCGAGCTCGGGCTTCACCTCTACGACTACGCGTTCCTGCACACCCCGTGGGGCGAGGCGACCCTGACGCTCGGCGCGTTGGCGTTGGGTTGCCTGCTACTGACGCCACCGGTGCGCTGGCTGACCCGTCCGCTGGTGGAACCGAAACTGAACTGGTTGATGAAACCATTGCCGCCGCGCAAGCGCGCTACCGAAAGCGTTTGACGAAGCGCTTCTGCCAGGGCGTCTCGACCGCGTGAGACGAGTATCCCGCCCGCACATAGGCCACGGCCTCGGCGGGCGGGATTCCGTCCATGATGGCCAGACATGCCAGGGCGGTGCCGGTGCGGCCGTGGCCCCCCGCGCAGGCGAACTCGACCCGCCGGGTCCCGCAGCGTTCCCACGCCTGGCGCAGCGCGGCGGCGAAGTCCTCCCGGTCGGCCGGCAGCCGGAAGTCGGGCCAGCGCACCCAGCGCGACTCCCAGTCCACCTCGGGTGGCTCGCGCCCCAGGAGATACAGGGCGAAGTCCGGACGCGGACCCTCCGGCAGCGGGTGGCGCAGACCGCGTCCGCGCGCCAGCTTGCCGGAGGGCAGCCGCAGGATGCCGGGAGCGTTCGGGTCCCAGGTGGTCGTCATGCGACCATCCTGTCACCCGCGCCCGCTCAACTCGTGATGTCCCTTGTGGTGAAGCGGGCCCACGCGGCGGTGCCGAAGATAGCCGTGTAGCAGGCCATCGAGATCAGCCCCTTGCCGAGGGAGTCGAACGCCATCGGGACCCGCAGCAGGTCCGTCCACGCGGGCCAATAGTTGGTCAACAGGAACGGGTGCAGCCAGTCCAGCGCGCTGATGTTGCCGAGGATCTGGCTGATGATGCCGAACATCGCGGTGGCGATGGCCGCGCCGATGGGTTGTTCGGTCATGGTGGAGGCGAACAAGCCGATGGCGCACACCGGAACCAGGCACAGCGCCACGTACACGGCCACCAGCCCGATCCGCACGGCGGCGTCACCGAAACCGATCGGGACGCCCGACACGGTCACGAAGTCGCCGGCCCCGAACAGCGCCAGACCGAGGACCGCCGCGACCAGCGACACCGCCAGCACGCCCACGATGGCGCCGATCACCAGGGAGGCGAACTTGACCACCAGCAGGCGGGTGCGGCCCACCGGCGTGGTGAGCAGGTACCTCAGGGTGCCGATATTGGCCTCACCGGCGATGGAGTCGCCCGACAGGATGCTCACGGCCAGCGGCAGCATCATGGTCATCTCGATCGCCAGGGTCGCCAGCACCACGAACAGGCCGTTGCCCAGCAGCACCGAGAAGAACGACTCGCCCTGGGTGGGACGCACCACCGCCAGCACGATCGCGATCAGCACCGGGATCAGGCACAGCGTCGCCAGGCCCACCAGGTTGCGGCGGCGGCGCGCCATCAGGCGCAGCTCCGAGCGCAGCAGTTGGCGGCGGGGCCGTCCGCCCTCCATCGCGTCGTGCGCGACGGTGTCCATAGTGGCCTCAGCCGCTGACATCGAAACCCTCCCCGGTCAGTGACACGAACACGTCCTCCAGGCCGGGCTGGTCCACGGCGAAGCCGTGCACCGGGACCCCGGCATTGACCAGGGCCACCACGACCTTGTCGGCGTCGGTGTCGCCCAGCAGCGCTCCCGCGCGGCCCTCGGCGCGCGTCACGTCGTCCATGCCCAGCTCCGACAGCACGGCCGCGGCCGCCTCGGGGCCGGGCGTGGTGACGGCGACCCGGCGCGCGGCGTCGTCGGTGAGGGTGTCCAGCGGGCGCTGGATCTTCAGCTTGCCGCGGTGCATGATGCCGACGTGGCTACAAATTTGTTCCACTTCGGACAACAGGTGGGTGGACAGCATGATGGTGACGCCGTCGCGGGCCAGGTCGGCGATGATGCTGCGCACCTCGCGGGTCCCCTGTGGATCGAGCCCGTTGGTGGGTTCGTCCAGGATCAGCAGGTCGCGGGGGCGCAGCAGCGCCGCGGCGATCGCCAGGCGCTGCTTCATGCCCAGCGAATAGGCCCGGAAACGCTTGCGGGCGGCGGCGAGCAGCCCCACCCGGTCCAGGGCCAGGTCGATGCGGGTCGCGGCGGTCTCGGGGGCGGTGGTGGGGTCGGCGTCGTCCAGTCGGCGCAGGTTGTCGCGCCCGCTCATGTACGGATGAAACGCCGGGCCCTCGACCAGGGCGCCCACCCGCGGCAGCACCCGCTCGGCGGCGCCCGGGATCGGCTCGCCCAACAGTTCGCAGTGGCCGAACGACGGCTCGATGAGGCCCAGCAGCATCCGGATGGTGGTGGTCTTGCCGCTGCCGTTGGGGCCCAGGAAGCCGTACACGGCGCCGTGCGGGACCTCGAGGTCGAGCCCGTCCACCGCGAGATGGTCCCCGCCGTAGCGCTTGCCCAGCCCGACGGCGCGCACGGCGCGGGAGTCGGACTCCCGCGCCGGCGCGAGGGTGCCGGCACTCACTTGTGTGCCGCCACTTCGTACAGCCGTTGCGGCGTCACCGATCCGACCAGGATCCGGCCGTCGTCGGTGATGAGCGCGTTGACCAGCGCCGACTTGAACAGATGCCCGCTGCCCCAGTCGCCGTGCACCTTCGGCAGCGAACCCAGCATCGCGCTGGGGTCGAAGCCGTCGGACTTGCCGTGGGACTTGGCGTGGGAGCCCTTGCCGTCCTTCTTCGCGTCGGACAGCGCCTTCTTGACGTCGATGTGGGTCTGCCACACCGTCGCCCAGCCGTCGCCGACCGTCTTGACGTCGGCCTTGGGGTGCTTGCCGTCGGCGTGGTGCTTGGCCTTCGGCCAGTCGGACTTCTCCTCCTTCACCTTGACGCCCTTGGGCGGGGTGAAGGTGAAGTTCTCCTTGTCGGGGGTGGAGAAGCTGATCCGCGAGAACGCCACGTCGAACGCGGGCTTGTCCACGTTGGTGCCGTAGATCTGGGTGCGCAGCGGCACCCCGGTCTCGCCGTCGATGGCCAGGTTGATCGAGCTGACCAGCGCCGAGTCGTCCTTGGGACGCAGCACCAGCTGGTACGCGTCGCGACCGGCCACCTCGACCGGGTCACCGACGCTGACCTTGGTGGTGGGCGCGATGTCCTTCAGCGCCCTCTCGGCCAGCTTCTGCGGGCTGGAGGCCTCGGCGGTGATCGCCGTCGGCGGCCACATCGGCATGTCCGCCAGCTTCTTGGGGAGCGTGGTGTGGACGGCCTTGGACTCCTTGCTGTTCCACTGCCACAGGTCCTCGCCGTTGCGGATCGCGTCGGTCTCGCCGTAGTCGTCCAGCATGGCGATGCGCGCCTTGTCGGGCGAGCCGTACCACACCCGCATCTGGTGGGTGCCCGACGCGATGGACGACAGCGTGCCGCCCGTCCCGTCCATGCTCGGCAGACCCAGATCGGCGTTTTGCACCACCGTGCCCGACAGACCCTTCACGTCCGAGGTCTCGACCGCGGTGAGCAGCTGCGCGGCGGTGCGTTTCGGCAGGTCACTGGCGCCTGCGGCCATCACCACTCCGGCACCCGCCGCGATGGTGATCACACCGGCGGTCAGCGCGATCGGCACCGCGAACCTGCGGGCCACTCGCTTGCGTGACATATTCTTGCCTTTCTCCGAGGTTTCAATTTATCGCGGTGGTCCGCGTCGGTAGCGCGACGCGGACCACCTGTTGCGCGCATTGAGGCAATGGTGCGCCGGGGTGGCTGAAGCGAACCTGAGGGGAGCTGAAGGACCTCTCAGCCGCGGCTCGCTCAGCGAAACCTCAGGTCGAGGCGGGTATTTTCGACAGCATCGCGATCCCCTCGACCCCGAAAGACTCCGATGCGACTGCTCATCGTCGAAGACGAACAACGCATGGCCAACGCGCTGGCGCGCGGGCTGCGGGCCGACGGCTTCGCCGTCGAGATCGCCGTCGACGGCCGCACCGGCCTGAACGAGGCCCGCCACGGCTCCTTCGACGCGATCATCCTGGACATCATGCTGCCCGGCATGTCGGGCTACGAGATCATCCGGACGCTGCGCGGCGAGGACAACTGGGTCCCGGTGCTGGTGCTGTCGGCCAAGGACGGCGAGTACGACCAGTCGGACGGGCTGGACCTGGGCGCCGACGACTACCTGACCAAGCCGTTTTCGTACGTGGTGCTGTTGGCCCGGCTGCGGGCGCTGCTGCGGCGCGGCAGCCCGGCGCGGCCCAGCGTGCTGACCGTCGGGGACCTCACGCTGGACCCCGGACGCCACACCGTCCAGCGTGGAGATTCCGACATCGCGCTGTCGTCGCGGGAGTTCTCGCTGCTGGAATACCTGATGCGCAACGCCGACCAGGTGGTCAACAAGGTGACGCTGCTGGACCACGTGTGGTCGGCCAGCGAGGACACCCACGTCAACCTCGTCGAGGTCTACATCGGATACCTGCGCAAGAAGATCGACACCCCGTTCGGGCGGCGCAGCCTCCAGACGGTGCGCGGCGCCGGCTACCGCCTGACGGCCGATCCGCGATGATCCGCCGCTGGTCCACCCTGCCGCTGCGGGTCCGCCTGGTGACCCTGGGCATCACGGCGCTGCTCGTCGGCTTCTCCATCGGCGGGGTCACCCTGATGCTGGTGCTGCACGCCTCGCTGCGCCACTCGGTGGACGACGCGGCCACCAAGACCGCCCACGACATCGCGGGCCTGCTCGACAACGACAAGCTCCCCAGCCGCATCACCACCGGCCGCGACACCACGATCGTGCAGATCTACGACACCCACGGACGCTACGAGCGCGGCTCGCTGGGCGCCGACCCGCTGGTGCCGCTGCTGCGCGACGACGAGCTGGAGCGCGCGATCCACGGCGAGCACTTCACCGTGGAGGGCGAACGCGCCAACATCAACACTCCCGTGCGCGCCACCGCCGTCAAGACCGACAAGAACATCGTGATCGTCGGGGTCGCCGAGTCGGAGGTCGGGGCGGTGCCGAAGCTGGCGTTCGGCCTCACCATCACCCTCGGGGTGCTGGCGGTGGCGGTCGGCCTGGCGCTGTGGTGGGCGGTGGGGTGGACGCTGCGGCCCGTGGAGGCGGCGCGCGCCAAGCAACGGTCCTTTGTGGCCGACGCCGCCCACGAGCTCCGCAGCCCCCTGGCCAACATGCGCACCGAACTCGAGGTGGCCGAGCGGATCGGCGCCACCGACGACCTGATCTGCGACCTGCTGACGGACGTGGAGCGGCTGTCGCGCATGACCGAGGACCTGCTGTTGTTGGCGCGCATGGACGACGCGCGCCGCCCCCATCGCCCCGAGGGCCTCGACATCGGCGAGCTGCTGGAGGTGCTCGTGGAGACCTATGCCGACGCTCGCGTGCCCGTGTCCTTCTCCCGGCCCGACACCGATGTGCTGGTGGAGGCCGACCGCGACGGGCTGCACCGCGTCTTCACCAATCTGATCGACAACGCGGTGCGGCACGCCGAGACGACGGTGACGGTGGAATGCCTCGCGTCCGAATCGGACGTGTTGATCGCGATCTGCGACGACGGCCCCGGCATCCCCCTGGCCGACCGCAAGCGCGTCTTCGACCGCTTCACCCGCCTCGACGACGCGCGGGGCCGCAACTCCGGCGGCACGGGCCTGGGCCTGCCCATCGTGGCCGAGCTGGTGGCGGCGCATCGGGGTTCGATCCAGCTGTGGGGCGAGCGGCCCAACGGCCTGCGCGCCGAGGTGCGGCTGCCGAGGGAGTAGCGGCCTTCAGTCCGAAGCGAGCGCCCGTTGGGCGGTCAGGGTCAGGGGCAGATCGGCGATCTCGCCGGGGTGGAACCAGCGGACGTCGCTGGTGGAGCCGCCGATATCGAGGATTCGCAAGGGTTTTGGCGTCGCGATCGTCGCGGTGTAGACAATGGATACACCTGGGAAGTCCTCGGGCTCGCCGTCGTCCGCGGTGGATTCGCGATCGTGTTTGGACCCGATACACCGCAGTTCGCCGAGGACGGCGTCCTGGTCGGTCTCCTCGTGAATCTCGCGCAGCACACACCGTTCGGGCGTCTCGCCGAAGTCGATGCCGCCGCCAGGCAGGTGCCACAGGCCCGCGCCCCAGCTGCCCTCGGCGATGAGGGTCAGCAGCACGCGGCCGTCGGCGTCGGTGATCCAGGCGTAGGAGCCGATGCGACGCCGTCGTTGCGAAGGCTGCGACGCGGGGACCTGGCGCTCCCACCGAGGCGTCGGCAGGGACGGCCCCGTGACGCCCAAGACGTCGGCGATCACTGGCGACACTGGCGATCCCTCAATGTCCGACGGGTGTGTCCACACGTTGACCGCATCGGATTCGACGACGTCACGGGCCAAGGTTCCGCCCGCGAGCTTCAGATCGTAGATGACAGCCAGGTGATGGTGACTCCACTCAGGAGTGTAAGCGGTGAGATCACTGACGATCTCGCGAAGCGCCGCGACCTCGACGTCGAGACCCGTCTCCTCGGCGAACTCCCTCACAACCGCATCGGCGGGGTGCTCGCCGTGCTCGACTCCCCCGCCAGGCAGCCACCAGGAGTCGGGTAACTGCGAGACGGCGGTCATGTGCTGCAACAACACTCGGCCATTGTCGTCTCGGAGCACGCCGTACGCGCCCAGTCGGGTGGTTTGTCGCATTGGGGGAATGTATCAACGCGGGGCGAGTGGTCACGCCGATCGAAGTTATAGTTGGGACCGACTAATTGGGTGTGTATAGTCGTACCCAACTAATTGGGAGGGATCGTCAATGACCGCGCGCCGCAAGGTCGCCAACCCGCTCGGACTGGCCGTTTTGGCGGGGCTCTTCGAGGAGCCGCTGCACCCCTACGAGATGGGGCGACGGTTGCGGGAGCGCTCCAAGGATCGACACGTCAAGTTCAATACCGGGACCCTGTATACAGTGGTCGGTCAGCTGGAGAAGGCGGGCTTCATCGCCGCCAGCGAAACCATTCGCGACACCGCGCGTCCCGATCGGACCGTCTACGCACTCACCGAGGCGGGGCGCGAGGAGCTGATGGACTGGATGCGCGAGCTGATCGGCGAGCCGCGCAACGAGTATCCCCACTTCGTGGCCGCGCTGTCGCTTCTGGGGGTGCTCGCGCCGCAGGAGGCCCGCGAGCTGCTCACCAGCCGCGTGAACAAGCTGCGCATCGAGACGGCCAGGAACCGCGCCGAGATCGACGAGGCGACGGCGCTGGGGCTGCACTGGTTTCACCTCGTCGAGGAGGAATACGAGGTGGCGGTGAGGGAGGCCGAGATCGGCTACCTCACCCAGCTGGTGCGGCGGCTCGACGACCCCGAACTCGTCGACACCTGGAACAAGACTCTGCAAGGGAGACAGGAATGAAGATCTCACGCGCCCTGGTCATCGGCGGCGGCATCGCGGGACCCGTGACCGCGCTGGCGCTCCACAAGGCGGGAATCGAGGCGGCCGTTTACGAGGCGTACGAGACGACGGCCGAGGGGGTCGGGGGCTTTCTCGGCTTCGCCCCCAACGGTTTGAGCGCCCTGGCCGTCGTGGGCGCCGACGCCGCGGTCACCGCCGTCAGCGAGGCGACGCCCGTCATGATCATGGAGAACCACAGTGGACGCCAGATAGCGCGGGTCGACGCCTCCTCCCCCGGGGTGCCCGACAATCACCTGGTCGACCGCGCCGCCCTGTATCGGGTGCTGATGGAGGCCGTGCGCGAGCGCGGCATCGAGGTCCACACGGGCAAGCGCCTGGTGGATGCCGACGAGACCGACGGCCGGGTCACGGCGCGCTTCTCCGACGGCTCGTCGGCGACGGGGGACGTCCTGGTGGGATGCGACGGTATTCGTTCCACGGTGCGCGAACTCATCGACCCGAACGCGCCGACGCCCCGATACACCGGGCTGCTGGGTTTCGGCGCGCCCGTCGAGGGTCAGCGCGGGGAGCCCAACGCCATGCACTTCGCCTTCGGGAGGCGGGCGTTCTTCGGGTATCAGTACTTCGCCGACGGGTCGGCGGGCTGGTTCGCCAACCTGCCGCGCAAGGAATACCTGACGGCCCGCGAGATGCGCCAGACCCCCGCCGCCGCCTGGCTCGCCGAGATCGCGCAGCGCTACGAGGGGGATCGGATGATCGCCGCGGAAATGTTGGCGCGCACCAAACCCGCCGACCTGTTCGTCAGTGGGCCGCTGGAGGATGTGCCGACGGTGCCGCGCTGGTATTCGGAGCGGATGGTGCTGGTGGGCGACTCCGCGCACGCCACCTCCCCGAGCTCGGGCCAGGGCGCGTCGCTGGCGTGCGAGAGCGCGGTGGAGCTGGCGCGGTGCCTGCGCGACCGTCCGTCGCTTGTGGATGCCTTCACGACCTACGAGGCGAAGCGGCGCGAGCGGGTGGAGTACATCATCGCCCGCGCCGCGAATGTGAATCAGCAGAAGGCGGCGGGCCCCGTGGCGCGGGTGTTCCGCGACCTGGCGATGCCGATGGCGCTCAAGCTGGTCAATCCGCGGAAGATGTTCGCCAAGCAGTACGGGTACCGCATCGACTGGGAGGCCACCGCCTGAGCCGTCAGGACCCGACGCCGACCGCCGCCTGTGCGGCGGTCTTGCGTTGCCTGCGGCGATCGAGTCGGTCCCACAGCGTCAACAGCGGCGTGGCCATCAGGGTCGTCACCAGGGCGACGATCACCAGGACGCTGAACATCGACTTGGTCACGATGCCCGCGGCCAGACCGAGGTTGATCGCGATGAGCTGCATCAGTCCGCGGGCGTTCATCAGGGTGCCCACCCGCAGCGCGATGGCGGGCTTCTCCCCCGCGAGGCGGGCGGCGAACCAGCAGGCGCCGAACTTTCCGACGATGGCGGCGACCAGGCAGACGAAGGCGAAGATCATCAGGGCGGGATGGAACAGCAGCCCGAAGTCGGTGTTGAGACCCGAGTAGGTGAAGAACAGGGGAAGGAACACCGCCGAGATCGGGGTGAGCCGCTTCACCGCACCGTCCACTTCGGGGGTACGGGGGAACACGACGCCGAGGCTGAACGCCCCGAAGACCGCGTACAGGCCGATGGTGTCGGTGTACCAGGCCGCCACCAACAGGGCCACCACCACGATCAGGACCAGCTGGTCGGCCGGCACGCGGGACGACAAGCGGGCCAACGGGTCGCGCCACCGCACCACCACGATCAGCAGCACCGAGAAGACGGCCGCGCCGCCCACGGCGAGCGCGATCGGGCCGCCGCTGGCCGCGGCGATGCTCATCACCCCGGCCAGAAGCACCCACGCCACGGCGTCGTCCAGGGCGCCCGAGGCCAGCGAGATCGACCCGAACGGGGTGTTGGTGAGGTCGCGCTCGATGATGATGCGCGCCAGCATCGGAAAGGCCGTGATGGACAGTGTGACGCCGACGAACAGCGTCGACACCAACAGGGAGACGTGCGCGGGAAACACGTCCACCTTGCCGAAGGCGAACCAGGTGATGCCGATGCCCAACAGCATCGGCACCAGGATTCCCCCGCTGGAGATGAACGCGGCGGGCCGCGCCACCGAGCGGATCCGCTCGGTCTTGAACTCGTAGCCGGTGAAGAACATGAACGTCACCAGCCCCACCTGGCCGACGACGTACAGGACGGGGCGCAGGTCCTTGGGGAACAGGGCGTCCTCGACGCCGGGCGCCAGCAGGCCGAGCACCGACGGGCCGAGCACGACCCCGGCCACCATCTCCCCCACCACGGGAGGCTGGCCGATCAGTTTGACGAGCCACGAAACGGCGCGGCACACCACCAGGATCGCCACCACGGCGATGAAGAAGGCGGCGGACAGTTCGCTTGTGGACATGGACACACATCCTTTGCGGGGTAAGGGGTGCGATCAGTGGCGTACGGGGCAGCCCTGGGTGTCGTGCTGCTCGAAGTACTTGCCCGCCAGGCGTTTGCGGCGGGCGTCCAACACCATCCAGGTGCCGAGTCCCAATTGGAGGATGCTGCGCAGCAGGTCCTCGGCGCGGTCGCGGGCCCGCATCCGGCGCAGCGCCCGCCGTTGGCGCGCGGCGGGGTGTTCGGCGTCGCGGCGCAGCAGCAGGCACGGCGCCCGGTGCGGGATGGAGCGGGTGTGGCTGACGCTGGAGGCCAGGCGGAAGCGCCGCAGCACCTCCGTGGTGACGGCGCGCATCGCCAGGGGCGAGATGCGCCAGGCGGGACAGGGGCGGTTGGCGGCGATGCCGAAGGGAATGTGGTGGGCGTCCTTGGCCGACAGCTGTTCCCAGCGCGCGGGGTCGAAGACGGCGGGGTCGCGGTAGCCGGTGGAGTGGTAGTCGGGATAGCTGAAGCACAGCACCGAGCCCTCGGGCAGCGCGGTGCCGTCGTCCAGGGCGATGTCGTCGGTGGTGATGCGGTGCGCGATGCCGAACAGCGGGTACAGCCGCATGGTCTCGTCCAGGACGTGGCGGAAGTAGGTGTCGTCGGACGGGTCGTCGGCGAGCCTCTGCTGGACCTCGGGGTGCTGGGCGAGGGCGAGCAACAGGTGCGCCATGCCCTCGGACAGCTGCACCACCGCGGTGTTGAAGAACGTCCCCTGTAGGTAGTGGACCTGTTCGTCGAGGTCGAGGCTTTGCGGCAGTTGGTGTTTGACGTCGCCGGCGACGACCCGCCGGCGGAGGTAGGCGGTGAGGCGGGCGCGGCGGCGCGGGTGGCGCAGGCCGGTGCACTTCAGGGACGTCACGACGTCGTCGGCGTGCCCCACGATCAGGTCGCGGGCGTGGCGCGGGCAGTCCTCATCGAACACCAGGCGGTAGCAGTATTCGGCCCAGATCGGCATCATGAGGTCCCGCAGTCGAAAGCGGACGACGGGACCGCGCACCAGTTCGTCCAGAACGGACGACGCGGCCCCGGCGGCCAGCGTGGACAGTTCGCGGCTGGGACCCGCCAGCATGCTCAGGGTGGTGCGGGCGACGTCGTCGTAGCGCGGGCCGGGCTCGAGGTGTTCCTGGTGCACCTCGGGTCCCGGCGACAGCCAGTACCAGAACAGGTCGGACAGGCCCGCGCCCTTGCTGCGGCCGTTGGCCGCCGGGTGGGAGTACAGCTCCATGAATCGATCCACCCCGATGTGTTCATTGGGGATGGTGATGGCGTCGTCGCCGTTGACGCGGTTGAAGACCTTGCCGCGCAGGGCGACGACGCGCTGCGGCAGCCGCGCCAACGGGTTCACGACGGGCCCCCGGTCGTCACCAGGTCGGCGGTGAGATCGGCGAGCTCGCGCCCGCCGCACAGCGCCAGCGTGTGGTCGAGGTCGTCGCGCAGCCGTTCGAGGACGTCGCGCACGCCCTTCTCCCCGTCGGCGGCCAGGCCCCACAGCACGGGCCTGCCCACGCCGACCGCGGCGGCGCCGGTCGCCAGGGCGATGGCGACGTCGGCGCCGTGGCGCACTCCCCCGTCGAGCAGCGCGGGAATCCGCCGGTCGAGGGCGTCGGCCACGGCGGGCAGGACGTCCAGGGTGGCGGGCGCCGCGTCGAGTTGGCGACCGCCGTGGTTGGACACCATCACCGCCGCGGCACCGTGTTCGGCGGCGAGCCGGGCGTCGCCGGGGTGCAGGATTCCCTTCACGACGATGGGGAGCTCGGTGTTGTCGCGCAGGCGATCCAGGTCGTCCCAGGACAACAGCGGCGACATCGCGATGTCGCGGGGCCCGCCCGCCGAACCGCCCGGCAGGTCGCGCATGTTCTCGCAGGCCAGGCCGTCGGGGAGCTCGTGGAAGCCGTGGCGGCGGTCGCGGCCGTGGCGTCCGAACACCGGGGAGTCGACGGTCACCACCAGGGCGGTGCATCCGGCGTCGGCGGCGCGGCGGGCCAGGCAGTCGGTGACCGCGGGCTCGGGTTGCAGGTACAGCTGGAACCACACGGCCGCTTCGGGATCGACGCCGCGGGCGGCGGCGGCCACGTCCGCGATGGACACGGTGGCGGCCATGCCCGACGTCAGGACGCACCCGGCGGCGGCCGCCGCGCGGGCGGTGGCCAGTTCGCCCTCGGGGTGGGCCAGTTTGTGGAACGCGGTGGGAGACACCAGGATCGGGCACGTGCCGGGGGCGCCCGGGAGGTCGACGGCGAGGTCGCGCGGTTCCGCGCCGCGCAGCACCCGGGGCAGCAGGCGGCGCCGGGCGAAGGCCCGCCGGTTGGCCCGAAGCGCCGACTCGTCGCCGGCGCCGCCGGCGAAGTAGTCGTAGTACACCGGGTCGAGTGCCTGGCGGGCGCGCTCCTCCCAGTCGTCGGCCGAGGTCACGACGCGACCGCCGCGGCGTCCAGTTGTCCCTTCAGGAACGTCCTCAGTGGTGCGCGGTGGACGTCCTCGCTGTCCCAGGCGTTGTCGAGGTTTTCGGTGAGATGGTGCTCGGCGCTCAGCTGGCCGTCGCGGTAGACGCGCACCACCGGGTGCAGGTAACGCCCGTCCAGGCCGGTGGCGTTGTGTTGCGAGGGGCGCTGGGTGGAGATGTCGAAGGGGTTGACCTTGTCGTGGTCGGCGCCGTACTCCAGCGTGACCTGGAGGTAGGTGTCGACGTCGCCGAACTCCCCGGCGGGCACGGCGGCGCGCAGGTGGTCGACCGGGATCTCCTCGGCGTAGCGCACGGCCCCGTCGCGGCCGACGAAGACGACGTCGGCCAGGAAGGCGAACATCTGCCACAGCGCGGAGGTGCGGTTCACTCGCGCGATGATGGCGTCGCACACCGCCTCGGGGCTGGGCTCCACCGTGGTCGACGGCCAGGCGACGCCGTGGTGGCGCTGCTCGAGGATGCGGTGCAGTGCCTTGGCGCCGTAACGGAATCCGTGAATGAATCCGCTGGTGGACTTCTTGAAGTCGCGCATCTGGGTGACGGTGCCGGTGAAGTACAGGCCGGGGATGTTCACCGATTCCCACGCGTCGGTCTGGTCGGGGAAGCGGCCCTTGATCGTCATTTGTGGACGGCTGCCGGGCTCGAAGATCTCGGGGTCGAACCGGAAGCCGGTGGCCAGGATGACGCGGTCGTAACGGATCTCCTTGACGATCTCGTTGACCCGCTGGAACGCCACCTTCACCCAGTAGCCGTCGTCGTCGCGGCGGATCGACTTCACGTACCCGTCCAGCAGCGCGTTTTCGGACTTCAGCTGGTAGGAGTCCAGGAAGTTGTTGTTGACCGCGCGGAGGTGGCCGACGAAGTGGGTCTGCCAGGCCAGCTTCAGCGATCCCGGTCCCGCCACGTGGATCACGGCGGCGTGCTCGATCAGGTTGTCGGCGGTCTCGAAGGCCGAGTTGCCGCGCCCCACGATGAGGACCTTCTGGTCGGTGAAGCCCTCAGGGTCCACCGAGACGTCGGGGTAGGCGTCGGCGAGCTGTGCGCCGTCGAAGTCGGGGATGTAGGGCTTGGTGACCCCGGCGGACATGATGACCTTGTTGGCGCGGTATGTGTTGCCGTGCTGGTCGCGCGCGGTGAATCCGTCCGCTTTGGAGATCTCCGAGATCCGCGTGTCGTACCGGATCTTGAGGTCGTGGGTGGTGGCGAAGTCGTTGAGATAGCGGACGTAGTCGTCGGCGGCCGGGAAGTACTTCGGCGAGTAGGTGGTGAACAGCGGGGCGCGTTCGTCGGTCAGCAGCGAGTTCCAGTCCACACGCAGCCGCATCTCGGGATCGGACCATCCGGAGTGGACCTTGTTGTTCGAGATCAGCGTGCGGTGACGGGGGAAGCGGGTGAAGAACGTGCCGGCGCCGGGACCCTTCTCGACCATCAGGTAGTCGCGCCCGGCCTTCTCCAGGAGGTAACCCATTTGAAGGCCGGAGGGACCGGCCCCCACCACCAGGTAGTCGACTGTGTACTCGTGGACCACGGGAACTCCTCAATGTGGGGTATGCGGGAGGTTGCGCACCCACCACTACGAGCCACATCGGGGAGCGGTTCAATATGTGATTCACATCACAGTTTGGATTGTGGTCGCTTATGGACGCGCGCGGAATGGAGGTATACCAAGGAAAATCGTGTGGTTGACGCCGACGCGCCTCGCCTGGTAGGTGTGGGCACGGCCCGCCGTCTCATCCGAACGGAGACACAATGGACGTCACCACGGCTCGCGTCTTCCCCCAGGAGCTGCTCGACTCCTTCGCCGACTCCCCGCACACCGTGGCCTTCGAGCACGCCGGGCGCCGCGTCACGCGCGGCGAGCTGCTCGACCTGATCACCCGCTACGCCGGGGGCTTGCGCCAAGCCGGCCTCGGCGCCGGATCGGGGCTGGCCGTGGCCACCGCGGTGACGCCCGAGGGGTTCGCGGCCCTGATCGCGGGCCACCTGCTGGGCTGCCGGGTGGTGGGGGTGCGTCCGGGCCTGTCCGCCTCCCAACTGCCGCATGTGGTCGGCCGCGACGTCGACGCCCTGGTGGCCGACGCCGCCTCGGACACCGACGCCCTGCGCGCCGCCGCCGGCGCCACGCCCCGGCTGGCGCTGGAGACGCTGGCCTCCGAACCCGAAAAGCCCGTGGCCCAAGGCAACCCGCTCGACACCGCCCTGGTGTCGTTCACCAGCGGCAGCACCGCCGCTCCCAAGGGCGCCGCGTTCAGCTACGCCGCCCTGTCGTCCCACTGGGCGTGGCAGAAGACCCGCTGGACCGAGCAGGCGGCGCGGCTGGCCGAGGGCTACCAGCGGTTCCTGCTGTTCGGCACGCTCACCAGCGCCGTCATGCAGGAACACATGGGACTGTCCCTCATGGCGGGCGGAACGGCGGTCATCCCCGACGGGCTTCCCGTGTTCCCCCAGGTGATCGAGGAGCTGCGCATCACCGCCGCGCTGCAGACGGTGCCGCGTCTGCACCACGTGCTCGACACCCTGGACGCCTCCGACGTGGACATCTCGAGCCTGCGCAAGGTGATCGTGGCGGGCTCCCCCCTGGCGCCCCACCGCCTGGCCGAGGCGCACCGAAAGCTGGGGACCGTGGTGCATCACGGTTACGGCCAGACCGAGACCGGGATGCTGTCGGTGTTGACGTCGGCGGAGGTCGACGAGCGGCCCGAGCGGCTCTCCTCGGTGGGCCGCGTCTGTGACAATGTGGAGCTCGAGGTGCGCGACGGCGACGGCGACGTCGTCGCCGCGGGTACGACCGGAGAGCTGTGGGTGCGGGCGGCGACCCAGCTGTCGGGCTACTGGCGCAATCCCGCCGAGACCGCCGATCTGTTCGACGCCACCGGTTGGGTGCGCACCAGGGATCTCGGGCACGTCGACGCCGACGGCTACGTGTACCTCACCGGCCGCGCCCGCGACATCATCATCGTCAACGCGATCATCCACTATGCCGGGCCCATCGAACAGGCCATCGCCTCACACCCCGATGTGGACCAGGCGTACGTGGTCGGCGCCCCCGACGAGCACACCGGGGAGGCCGCGCACGCCTTCGTCGTCGACCGCCCGGGGCGGCGGGCGCCCGTCGCCGAGCTGCGGCGGCGGGTCGCCGCCGCGCTCGGCGAGGCGGCGGTGCCGTCCACGTTCACGTTCGTCGACGCCGTCCCCGTGGCGCCCAGCGGAAAGCCCGACAAGAAGGCGCTGCTGGGGCTGCGCCACACCTGACCGGGTCCGCCCGCGCGCCGACGAATTAAGCTTGCCAGTCCATCCCCTGTCCCGGCGGAGGCGGCATGCGCTTCGAGGTCCTCGGCGCGGTGCGCGCCGTCGCCGACGGCGAACCCGTCGCCGTGGGCGGCCCCAAGGCGCGGCTGCTCCTGGCGACCCTGCTGGCCCGGCCGAACGCGCCCGTGCCGTCCGACGTGTTGACCGACGCGCTGTGGCCGCGCCGGGTGTCGGACGCGGCCGACACGACGCTGCGCTGGCACATCCACCAGCTGCGCAAACGCCTGGACCATCCCGACCGGCTCACCTCGCACGACGCCGGCTACGTCCTGCACGCCGAGGTCGACGAGCTGGACAGTTCGCGCTTCGAGGACCTGGTGCGCCGCGCGGCCGAGCGCGACGACGCCGCCGCGCTGGCGCTGCTGGACGAGGCGCTGGGCCTGTGGCGGGGCGACGCCTTCGGCGACCTGGTCGATCGCGGCCAGGTGCGGGGCGAGGCGGTGCGCCTCGACCAGGTCCGTGCCGCCGTCGTCGAGCGGCGCGGGGAGCTGGCGCTGCGGCTGGGCCGCCACGCCGAGGCGATCCCCGCGCTGTTCGCCGCCGCCGCCCGCTATCCCGCGCGCGAAAGCCTTCGCGCCCAACTGATCACCGCGCTGTATCGCGCCGATCGCCAGGCCGAGGCGTTGCAGGCGTACCGCGACGCCGCGCGGTATCTGGCCGACGAGCTCGGGCTGGACCCGGGGCCGCGGCTGCGCGCCCTGGAACACGCCGTCCTGACCCGCGACCCCTCGCTCGACCTCGTCCGTGGCACCGCGACCGAGGCGCCGCTCCCGCCATCCGACGACGCACGGGCGCCCGCGGAGCTGCCCGCCGATCTGGGGGCATTCACGGGACGCCGACCCGAGGTGTCCCTTCTGGAACAACTGGTCGCGCCGCGCGGCGCCCACCCCGCCGTGGCCGCGATCAGCGGCGCCGCGGGCATGGGAAAGTCCACACTGGCCATCCACATCGGGCATCGGGTGCGGGAGCGCTTCGCCGACGGCCAGCTGTACGTCAACCTGTGCGGTGCCACCCCCGACACCAAGCCCCTCGACCCCGCCGAGGTTCTGGTGCGGTTCCTGCGCTCCCTCGGCGCCGACACCACCCCGTCGAACGATATCGATGAGCTGGCGGCGCGTTTCCGCGGCGCGACCGCGAAGCGTCGCCTGTTCATCCTGCTGGACGACGCCCGCGACGCCGCCCAGGTGCGGCCGCTGTTGCCCTCGGGTACGGGTTGCGCGGTCGTGGTGACCAGCCGCGCCGCCATGTCCAGCCTGGACAACTCTCGCGGCGTCGCCCTGGACCGCCTGGCGGACGACGACGCGCGGCGCCTGTTGGAGCTGCTGGCCGACGCCGGGCGCCTCGCCGCGGATCCCGAGGCCACGGCGCGGCTGCTGGAGTGGTGCGGCGGAATGCCATTGGCGCTGAGCATCTGCGCCGCGCGCCTCAACGAACGTCCCTCGTGGTCGGTGGCGGCGCTGGCGGAGCGGCTGCGCGACGAGCACCGGCGCCTGTCCGAAATGGAGATCGACGACATCGCGGTGCGCGCCAGCTTCGGCGTCAGCTATCGCGACCTGACCCGCGACGCCGACGGACACGCCGCCGCACGGATGTTCCGCCTGTTGGGTCTGCACGACGGCCCCGAGCTGTCGGCCGCCACGGCCGCGGCCCTGGCCGACGCCACCACCGCCGAGGCCGAGACGCTGCTGTTGCGGCTGATGCGGGCGCGCCTGCTGGACGAACCGCGCCCGGGGCGGTACCGCAGCCACGACCTGTTGCGGCTGTACGCGCGGGAACTGGTGGCCGACACCGAAACCGGCGCCGAGCGTGCGGGCGCCTATCGACGCATGATGGAGCGCTACTGTGTCGCGGCGCGCGCCTGCCTGCGGCTGCTGTCCCCGAGCATCGGCGCGCCGCTGGCGATCGGGCCCGGGCTGGAGGAGGTCGCCTGTGACATCGTCACGAACGCCCGGGCCCGTGACTGGCTGGGCGCCGAGGTCCACAATGTCATCGCGGCGGTGCGGGGCTTCGACCACCGCGACGGGCTCGCGCCCACGGTGATCTCCCTGGCCATGGCGACCGACCACGTCCTCGACTCCCACGGCAGCAAGCGCGACTACCTGGAGCTGGCCATCCTCACCGCCGAGGTCGCCGACCGCCACGGCGACGACGCGATGCGCGGCCCCGCCTTCACCTACGCGGGCGTCGCGGCCACCGACGCGTGCAGGTTTCGCGAGGCACGGCGATGGCTCGACCGGGCCATCGCCGTCTATCGCGGGCTCGATGAGATGGAGCGCGCCTCGGCGGCGCTGTGCACCCTGGCGGAGCTCACCCGGCGCCAGGGCGACCTCGCCGCCGCGGCCGACTACGCCCAGCAGGCTCTGGAGGCCGCGCGACGATACGGCCTGACCGTCAACACCGCGCGGGCGTTCGCCGAGATCGCCATGGTCGCCGAGCTGCGCGGGCAGACCGACACCGCCATCGACGCGCTGGAGCACGCCGCGGACCTGTCGCTGGAGGCGGGCTCGCGGGAGAACCAGGTCTCCGTCATGGGCTACATCGGACACGTCAACCGCCGCGCGGGGCGGCTCGACGAGGCGATGCGGGTGTACCGCGACGCGTTGAAGCTCGACGAGGCCCACGATCTGGCGACGACCCTGGCGCACGGCGATCGGCTGTGGGGCCTGGCGCAGGCGACGCACCTGTGCGACCAGCCCGCCGAGGCGCGTCGACTGTGGAACGAATCCGCCGACCTGTTGCGGCACCACGAGGCGATCGACGACGCCGAACACGCCGCGATCCGTTCCACCACGCCGCCTCAGACACCGGCCGTCCTGGAACTGGAGTGACCGCTACCCGTCGGCCCTGTCG
>NZ_DASQPW010000026.1:0-27869 GCF_035643755.1 Stackebrandtia sp.
GCGGCGGTGTCGAGCTCGAGCAGGGCGGCCAGGATGGCGGCGGCGTCACTGTCGTGGACGCCGCGCTCGTAGCTCTCCTCGTAGCGCGAGGCGGCCTCGCGGCGCACCAGGTCGAGCAGGCCCGCGGGGGAGGCGGTCGCGGCGGCGAGCGCGGCGCGGTCGTGCCCGTCCAGGATCGCGCAGGCCAGGAACTCCGCACGGTACACATCGGACGTCTCGGAGATCAGCGGCTGGTTCCAGAACGGTTTGGTGGCCGCGAATCCGGGGTCGTCGACGGCCTGGCGGAAGTCGGTGCCGGTGAGGCTCAGCGCCAGGCCGTCGCCCTGCGGCACCAGCGTGAGGTCCAGCGGCTGGGTGTTGACGGGGATGCGGTGCTCGCCGAGCTTGACGGCGTCGCCGTCGAAGAGGTCGCGGCGGTCGCGCAGCGCCCGGTCGGCCTCCTGGCGGGCGGCCTTGATCCGCCCGTCGAGCTCCTCGGCGTGCACGGTCTCGCCGAGCCCGCGCAGCTCCTCGGCGACGCGGCGCAGCTTGGCGACCATCGGGTCGCCCGCGAAGTAGGCGTTGATCTCGTCGCCGGAGCCGAGGGTGGCCGCCCGGCGCACCACGCTGTCCAGGATGCGCTCGGAGGAGGCGACGAGCCGCTCGGCGCGGCGGGCCCGTTCGTCCAAAAGGGTCTGTTTGCGGGAGGCGAAGGCCTCGTATACCTCGGTTCGCTTGTCGGTGAGTTCGGCGATGAAGTCGTCGAAGTCGGCGAAGCGGGATTCCAGGTTCTCCAGTTGCAGCGACAGCCGACCCAGCTGCTCGTCGCAGGCGTCGGGGCCGTCGGCGGCGGCCAGGCCCGCCGTGACCGCCTGGCCGAAGAGCGCGAACTCGGCGGCGAACTCGGCCCGTCCCTCTCCCTCGGACAGTTCGCGGCGCCGCAGGTTGAGGGTGGCGCGGGCCCGATTCACGGACGCGAGGATCTCGCCGATGCTCTCCAGAATGGACGTGCGCACGGTCGCGTCGGCGATGTCTAGCCCGGACACCACCTCGGTGAGCGACTCCAGGTTGGACTGATCCGAGTCGAGGCGCTCGGTCAGCGGCGCCGCCTCGGCGGCGGTGGCGATCGAGTCCGCCCGGGCGGTGAGCTTGTCGAGGTCCTCGCGGTACGGGGCGAACGCGTCGGCGCGGCCCAGGTGCTCCACGGCGCGGCGACCCGACGAGGCGAGCTCCTCGGCGAGCGTTTCGTCGAGGGTGTCGAGCCGCGCCGAGTCGACATAGCGGGCCTCGCGCAGGGTGGCGACGCGGCCCTGGGTGCGCCGCAGGTCGGCCAGCCGCCGCACCCATTCGTCGGCGGAGCGCGGGTTCTCGGCGCGGGCGCGCCGCACCATCGCGGTGATGTCGCGCTCGGCGGCGGCGACGTCCTCGGCGGCCTTGGCGGTCAGCTCGGCGACGGTCTCGTATTCGGCGAGCACCTGACCGGCGGTGGCGCGCAACGCTTCCAGGGGGTCGGCGATGCCGCCGAGCTCGGGATCGCCCAGCCAGTGGTAGGAGTCGCCGACCCGCACGCACGCGGCGATGAGCGCCTCGAACACCTCTGTGGATGGTTCCATCTCCGAAACCATGCGCGACACCGAGAGCGCCTCGGCCACGCCGCGCACCAGCTCGGCGTTGCCGAGCTTCTCCAGTGGACCGTCACCGACAGGCTGCCGCGCGGCGTAGGTGTCGGACACGAACGGCGTCTGCCACACCTGCATCGGGTGGACCCGGGTGGGCTCGTCGGAGCCCGCCCGAAAGGCCACCAGGGTGCCGTCGTCGAAGATCGAGTATCCGTGGCAGGCCAGCGGGTTGGCGACCTCCTTGCGGATCACGTTGTACGGCAACAACAGCGTGCGGCCCTCGGCCCGCGCGTGGAAGACGTACAGCACGTCCTCTCCGTTGGGCGAGCGGATCTCCCGCTCGAACTCCAGGTCGGTGGCGTCGGTGTCGAAGGTCTTGTAGATCCCCGTGGACAGGTAGAACCCGCCGGGGAAGATGATGCCCTGGTCCTCGGGGAGCCCGCGGCAGGCCTGCCCGATGCCGTCGAGGCGCGCCACCTTCTTGGTGCGGGTGTTGAACACCAGAAAGCGGCGCCGGGTCTCGTTGTACGGCAGGATGTTCAGCAGGATCAGCGGGCCGACGCGGGCGTAGGAGATGTCGGCGTCGGCGAGGCTCTGGAGCCGCTCGTCGACGGGCTCGCTGTAGAGCCCCTCCCCCGTGGAGGTGTTGTTCTCGATCTTGATCGTCAGGTCGCCGCCGACGCACTCGACGAACACCTCGTCCTGGATGGACACGTGCGGGTGGCGCCCGCTGACGTGGTCGTCGCGGGTGGTGGCGGTCCACTCGAAGTCGTGCTGCGCGGGGAATGTGTGGTCGCGGCCGCCCTGATTGTCCAGATAGGTCGCGGTGCCGTCGGACTCGATCGTCCAGCGCAGCACCTTGATGTCGTCGAGCTTCTCGCCGGTCTGGAAGACCGCCAGCAGCCTGCCCTCCATGCGGCGCAACTGAAGCAGCTTCGCGTCACGGTAGTAGCGGTAGAGCTCGGCGAAGTCCCGCGCGAACGCCTCGCCGGACAGCATCGGGCCGTCCACGGCGGTGAACCCGAACCCGTCGTCCTGGCGGGTGAAGCGGCACACCGTGAACACGTCGCCGACGGCGGTCTCGGGCTTGAGACCGATGAAGACGTTGTACCCGAACAGCATGTAGCCGTCGACCTGGGCGATGTCGCGCGGCACGCAGTTGTTCTCGGTGCGGATGCGTTCGGTGCCCAGCAGGCTCAGCTCGGTGCCGCCGAACGTCTCCAGCCGCTGGGCGTTGAGCGCCTCGGCGCGCCTCGACAGCTCGGCGGCCTGTTCGGACAGTCGGGTGCGCAGGACCTCGTAGGTGCCCGCGTCGAGCCCCGCCCGGGGGGCGGCGGTGTCGGTGTCGGTGTGGGACAAGGCTTTTCCTTCGGCGATCGACGGTGGACGCGGGACGGGGCCCTCGGGCGGCGGGAACGCCACCGTGGCGGCTTTGGCTCCCCCGCGAGCCGTTTCGGCGGATGGTTCGGACGGTGGGGCGCCCGGCGATGGCCGTCTCGTTGCCGCGGGACGGCCGCTTCGACAGTGGACGCGGGAGGCGGCGGTCGCCCTCGGGCATCAGGAGTCCCGAGAGCGACCGCCGCGGTGGCTAGTTCTTCGCGGCGAGCAGGGCCGCGGGGGCGGAGTCCAGCCCCATGTCCCGCGCCGACTCCAGCAGGCGGCCGAGCTTGTCGGATTCGGGTGCGCCGCTGGCGATCATCTTGGTCAGCAGGGCCGCGATCGACAGGTTCTTCAGGTCCTCGGCGCCGCCCGAGGCCAGCAGCGACGCCAGGTCGTCGGGCAGGCTGCGGGAACCGTTGAGCCAGTCGGAGGCCAGCCCGTTGACCACCTCGGAGTTGGCGACGAAGCCGTCGACGGCCTTGCCCATGCCGATGGCGCCGGTGACGCGCTCGAAGAAGGCGCCGTCGCCGCCGACGATGTTGATGTCGGCCTTGCCCAGGGCGGTGGCCAAGACGTTGGCCTGGGTCTCGGCGACCTCCCGGTTGGCGGTGAGGCTGGCCATCCGAACGTCCTTCTCGGCCTCCAGCCGCAGCCGGAACTCCTCGTGGATCCGCGAGGCACCGTCCAGTTCGGCCATGGCCGCGGCCTTGGCGGTCAGGCCCTCGGACTCGCCGCGCAGCTTCTCGCGCAGCGCCGCGCCCGCGGCCTTGCCCTCCAGCTCGGCGACCTCGGCGTTGGCCCGTCCCAGCGCCTCGGCGGCGCGGGCCTCGGCCAGACCCGACTTCTCGATGGCGTCGGCCTCCTTCTCGCGGACCTCAACGGCCGCAAGGCCCTCGGCCGCGGCGTCGGCCTGCTTACCCTCGGCCAGCCGGGCCATGGCGGCGGCCTCCAGCTCGGCGGCCTGCTGCTGGCCCTCGGCCAGGGTGAGCCGCTCGCGGGCCCGGTGCTTGGCCGCGGTCTCGGCCGCCTCAGCGGCCTTGATGTCCTTGACCAGGTTCTCCTGGGCCTCGGCCTCGGCGGCGATGATGACGGCCTGCCGCTTGCGCTCGGCCTCCTCGACGGCGCGCAGCTTCTTGATGTTCTCCTCCTGCTCGGCGACCGTCCTCTCCACGGCGATGCGTTCCCGGATCACCTCGGCGATCTCGCGCTTCTCGCCCTCGACCTCCTTGTTCTTGGAGATGGTGGACAGCTCCACCTCGCGGTCGCGGGCCACCACCTCCAGCAGCCGGTCCTTTTCGATGCGTTCGGTTTCCACCGCGATGACGCGTTCCTTGTTCTTGGCGGCGACCGCGATCTCGCGCGCCTGGTTCTCCCGCTGCACGCCCAGCGTCTCGTCGGTGCTGAGGTCGGCGCCCTGGGCCTTGAGCCGCTCCTCGGCCCGCACCTTGGCGGTGGCGGCCTCCTCTCGGGCCCGCACGGTGTCGATCTCGCGCTGCTGACGGGCCTCCGCCTCGGCCTGGCGGCGCTCCAGCTCCAGGATGGCCTCGCGCGCCTCGACGTTCTGGCGCGTGAGCTCCTTGTCCTCGTTGGTGCTGTACTCGTTGGTGCGGATCGCCTCGATCGCGGTCAGCTCGGTGATCTTGCGGATGCCCTGGGCGTCGAGGATGTTCTGCGGGTCCAGGATGTTGAGCGGCGTCTGCTCGAGGTAGTCGATGGCCGCGTCCTCCAGAACGTAGCCGTTGAGGTCGGTGCCGATCACCTGGATGATCCGGTCGCGGAACTGATCGCGCTGGGTGTACAGGTCGATGAAGTCGAGCTGCTTGCCGACGGTCTTGAGCGCCTCGGCGGCCTTGGCGTTGAACAGTTCCTGGAGGGTCCCCTGGTGGCTGGCGCGCTCGGTGCCGATCGCCTGCGCCACCTTGATGACGTCCTCCTTGGTCTTGTTGACCCGGATGAAGAACGAGATCCGGATGTCCGCGCGGATGTTGTCCTTGCAGATCAGGCCCTCCTTGCCGGTGCGCTCGATGTCGATGGTCTTCACCGAGATGTCCATGGTCTCGGCGCGGTGCAGCACCGGGAGCACGACGGCGCCGGTGAACGTGACGTCCACCCGGCGCATCTTGGAGATGATCAGCGCCTGCCCCTGGTCGACCTTGCGGAACAGCCGCGTGACGATGAACAGGATCGCCAGGAAGACGAGCAGGAAGGCACCGACGGCGACGCCGACGGTGGTGTACAGGGGATCCATCGATGAAACCTCGATTGTAGACGGTGGAATCTAGCGTTGACGGCGGCGCTCGAACTCCCGGGCGGGGTCGAACGAGGTGACGAGGAAGTGCTCGTGGTCGGGGTCGTAGTCGAAGACGAGCGCGCTGCTTCCCGAGGTCAGCGCGTCGTTGTCGTTGGTGTCGGACGGATCGCGGCGCACCTGGATGATGGCGGACGAACCGTCCGAGGACGTGATCTCGGCCTGTCCGAAGTCGACGGTCACCCGCTGGGTGCGGATGACGCAGGTCTTGCCGACGAAGTCGTCGCGCGAGGCGGCGTCGTCGGTGTCGAAGAACCGGCCGAACGGCAGGATCGCCAGCAGCGTGACGATCCACGCCAGCGCGGGCGCCAGCAGCACGGTCACCACCCCGGCGAGGAACTCCCAGCCCCGCGGCGGCCCGACGGACCTCCCCGCGATGCCGGCCAGGGCGCACAGCGTCCACGACGCGATGATCCACAGCGACAACACCACGGTGACCGGGATGGCGCGCCCGCGGCGCGTCACCGGAAGCACGGCGGTGAGGACGCCCGGGTCGGCGTCGACGTCGGCGTGCCCGTCGAACAGGTCCATGTCGACGGCACCGATGAGGACGGTCAGCCAGTACAGCACCACGACGGCGAACGCGAAGCTGAACACCACCGTGGGAAAGCGCAGGCTGACGTCGATCAGTTCATTCAGGACACTTTCCTCCCGTTACGCGCGCTCAGGCAAGCGCGGGAACAATACAACCGTCCCGCAAGCCGATCGCCATCCCGAAAACATGCCAAACGATCGGAGCATTCTTATTTGTACATTCCTTATTGATCCACTCGGTAGGTGAGGAAGACCAGCTGCCCGCGTCGGTCGACGTCGGACAGTCTGAGGCGGGAGGCGGGCAGGTCGGCGGGGAACAGGGGTCTGCCCGCCGCCAGGGCCACGGGGGCGATCCCGACAACGATCTCGTCCAGCAGCCCCGCCTCGGCGAACGCTGCGGCCAGCCCTCCCCCGCCCGCGATGAGGATGTCGCCGTCCCCCGCGGCGCGCGTCATGTCGCCGTGGGCGGCGCGGACATCGGAGGCGAAGGTGAGGTTGGCGCCCGGGATCCTCGGCAGTTCGCGGTGGGTGAAGACCCAGGCGGGACGGTCGCCGTGGGCGCGGCGCCAGATCTCGGGATCGTCCAGGAGGGACTCCGTCGCGATCACGTCCTCATAGGTGGTCGCGCCCATGGCGATGACGCCCGCGGCCGCGACGTGAGCCGAGATGTCGCGGTCGCCGCCGTCGAGGGCCACGAGCCAGTCGAGGCCGCCGTCGGCGGCGGCGACATAACCGTTGAGGGTGCTGACGATGACATAGGTGGTCTTGGGCATGGGGTTCCTCGGGGCGGTCGGCGAATAGGTCGACTGTGGATTGATTTTACCCGGGCGCGGCGCCGCCCCCGGCGGTCGCGGCGGCCGCCACGCCGGTGCGTTCCGCCGGTTCTCAGCATCGGCGCATCCACCACGGCCATTCGCCGGGCATCCGCGGGTCGGGGTGGGTGCGGTCGAGGAATACCCGGTCGATGTCGTCGATGAGCCGCCGCACTTCGCGCCGGGGCCTGCCGCCGAGCCGGTTCACCACGCGTTCCAGGAGCGCGCGTGAGGCACACGGACACCCGTGCATCGCCGCGGGCGAGCAGCTTCCGGCCAGGCGACGGATGGGGCCGTGGGCATGCGCCGACCATCGGCGCAGCGCGCGTGCGACATCGCCGGGGTCGAGTTGGTTGTGGACTTCCGCGATGCGGATGGCGGCGTTGGTGCCACCGGACACGCCTGACACCTGCGCGCGGCGCCGGTCGGGGTCGCGCCGGGAACGGTGGGCGGCGCGAAGACGCGCGGGCCGCCTACGCGGCATCGCCCTTTCGCTTGTCGGTCATGGAAACCAGTGTCCCACCCCGAGACGCGATCGGCGGGACGGCTACGCGGCGCCGAATCCGTGTGAGAATCGCGTATGGAGTTTGACCCGCGCGCCTTCGTCGGCACCGCCGAGCACTACGTGGCGGGCCGTCCTCCCTATTCGGAGCGGCTCGGCGCGACGCTGGCGGCCGAGCTGGGCCTGGACGGGCGGGGGGTGCTGGTCGACGTGGGTTGCGGCCCAGGGGTTCTCGAACTCGAGCTGGCGGGTCGATTCGGTGAGGTCGTGGCCGTCGACCCCGAGCCGGAGATGCTGCGGGAGGGCGAGCGGCGGTGCCGCGAGGCGGGCATCGACAACGTCCGCTGGGTCGAGGGGGTCGCTGAGGACCTGGCGAGCCTCGGCGTGGACGGCTGCCGGGTGGTCGCGTTCGGGCAGTCGTTTCATCGAGTGAAGCGGCTCGAGGTCGCCGAGGCGGTGTTCGACCTGTTGGCGCCGGGCGGGTCGCTGGTGCTGATCTCGCACCGGGTCGACGGGCGCCCGCGGCCCGCCGACGCCGGGCATCCGCCGATCCCGCACGACGCGATCCGCGAGCTCGTCATCGCCTACCTCGGCGAGGGCACCCGCGACTACCTGGCCAAGTGGAACTCCGGCCAGCCCGAACGCTTCGAGGACACCCTGAGGCTGAGCCGCTTCGGCGAGCCCCGCGTCACCCACGCGCCCGGGCACCCCGACCTGATCCGCGACGTCGACGCCGTCGTGGCCGACTGCTTCTCGAAGTCCTGGGCGGCACCGCGCCTGTTCGGCGGGCGGCGCGCCGACTTCGAGGCCGACCTGCGTCGCCTGCTGCTCGGGCACGCGCCCGACGGCCGGTTCTGGGACTGGCCCGGCGACACCGAAATGGTCATCGCGACCGCAACCTGATCCCGCGAAAGAAGGCGTATCCGCCATGACGAAGTTCAAGGTCCACCTGCCCGATGCCATGGAAACCTCGATGATCATGCTGTACGGCCTGGCGGCCGACGCCAGGTCGGCGCCCAGCATCCTGGCCGACAAGGTGGCCGCGGCGGCCTTCGACAAGGTGGACTACGACCTCGACAGGCTGAAGTCCAAGGTGGTGTCGGGAAAGAGCATGCGCGTCAAGGTGGCCGTGCGCGCCAAGTTCTTCGACGGGTGGACGCGGGACTTCCTTGCCGCCCATGACAAGGCCACGGTGGTGCAGCTGGGTGCCGGCCTGGATTCGCGGGTGTGGCGCATCGACCCGAGCCCCGAGGTCCAGTGGTTCGATGTGGACCTTCCCGGGGTGGTCGAGGCGCGCGAACAGATCTTCCCGGGCCGCGACAACTACCGCCTGATCCCCGCCTCGGTGACCGATCCGCAGTGGCTGGACGAGGTCCCGGCCGACGATCCCGTCCTGGTGGTCGCGCAGGGCGTCACCATGTACCTGGACCCCGAGGCGGGCCGCGCCATGTTCCGCCGCATCGCCGAGCGGTTCCCCAGCGGCACCATCGTCATGGACACCCACAACGCCTTCGGGGTGCGCAGCGTCAATCGCATGCTGAAGCGCCAGTTCGGCAAGGAGATGCTGACCTGGCCCATCGAGGACGAGCACGAGCTGGCCGAGGCCGTGCCGAACCTGCGCTGCGTCGAGGTGGTGAGCTCCCTGTCGCCCGACCTGCTGGACGACCTGCCGCCCCGCTTGGTACCGCCCGGTTCGCGGCTGATGTGCCGCGCCGTCCAGCACATCCGCCCGCTGCGCACCATGAGCCAGTACCTGCGCTACGAGTTCTAGGTACCGGGTGTGATTACCCGACGAACTTGATCAGCAGCCGCGCCAGCTGCTCGCGTTCGTCCTGTGTGAAGTGTCCCATCAGCTCCTCCATGACGCCCGTGGCCAGTTGCCAGCAGGCGATCACCCGTTCGCGCCCCGATTCGGTGAGGGAGATCAGGTAGCTGCGGCGGTCGGCGGGATTGCGGTCGCGGTCGATGAGGGCCTCGGCGAGCAGTTGATCGACGATCACGACCATTGTGGAGGAATCGACGTCGAGCTCGTCGCAGAGCTCGCGCTGCGTGACGGGGCCGTGCTGGAACAGCACGCCGAGCACGCCCATGCGGCGGGTGTCCATGTCGATCGAGGCCAGCGCGGTGTTGCCGACGCGCCGCGCCTTGCGGTGGGCGAAGCGGAGCAGGGCGCCGACGGTGGCCTCGGGGCCGAGATCTCGGGGCGGTTGCGATTCCACCCGACCATCATATATCGTACGTGAACGGATAGTACGTTAACGTACGAATGCGAGCCAATATGAAGAAACCCCTCACCATCGCCGCGGCGCTGCTGACCCTGTGCGGCGGCGCCATCGCCTACGCGGACGCCACCTCGACAGACGGCTGGAAGCCCTGTGGCGACGACGATCTCGGCCAGTGCCGCGAGATCTCGGTCCCGCTGGACTGGAACTCCCCGCACGGCGCCCACATCACCCTGGCGGTCACCCGCCACCTACCCGCCGACGGCCGGTCGCCCGGCCGCACCATCCTGATCACCAACGGCAGCGGCGTATCGACGGCGACCGCGCCGCTGCGCGCCCAATCCCGCCAGACGTACTTCTCCGACGACGAGATCGCGCACTCCCAGATCGTCGGCGTCGAGCTGCGCGGCGGCGGCAACACCCTGTTCGGCGATCCCGCCCCGGTGCGCAGCACCCAGCTGGACTGCGCGGTCAACGCCCACGACGACACTGTGGCGCTGCAACCGCACAGCCGCAAGGAATACCGCGACCTGGCCGCGCACAACCGCGACTTCGTCGACGGCTGCCGCCGCGGCTCGGGCGACCTCGTGGAACACATGGACGCGAAAACCCAGGCCCGCGACATGGAGGCCGTGCGCCAGGCCGTCGGCGCCGACACCCTGTCGTGGCTGGCCTTCACCAACGCCAGCCTGATCGCCGAGGAATACGCCGCGCGCTACCCCGCGCGGCTGGACACCGTCGTGATGGACGGCCCCGCCGACCACGCGCTGTCGCTGGCCGAGCGCTCCCGCCGCGAGGCCAGCGATGTGGAATCGTCGTTCGGGCGGTTCGCGCGCTGGTGCGCGGACACCACAAGCTGTGCGCTGCACGGCAACGCGCGGCAGATAACCGACCAGGTGACGGGCGTCTTCGCCGACGCCGACGACCACCCGGTGAAGCTTCCGGACGGGCACACCGTCGACGGCGATCAGCTGGCATTCCTGGACCAGCAGTGGCTGGAGATCGGCGACATGCCGCCCGCGGAGTCGGGATGGACGGCGCTGGCCGCCTCGATCGCCGAGATCCGCCAACACCAGCCCGCCAAGACCTTCGCGTCCATGTACGACTCGGCCTACGGTCTCCATCCCTTCTGGGACGTGAACCGGGCGACCAACTGCGCCAATTGGGATCCCGACATCGACGGTTTCGGGGACCTGGCGCGCCGCCAGAAGGCGATGCGCGCGCTCGGCCCCGAACTGCGCGGCGCCTCCGAGGCGTCGGAGACGCTGGGCGGCTGCGCGGGGTGGCCGGTGAAGCCCAACGACCCGCCGCACGTCTCGCCGATCCACGGCGACGCCACGTTTCTGGTGATCGCGGGTCGCCACGACGCCTTCGCGCCCTACACCGAGTCCACCAGAGTCGCGAGGCGGACCCACGCGTCGCTGCTGACCTACGAGGGCGACGCCCACATCGCGTTCTTCTCCTCGCGGTGCGTCCGCGACGCGATCCACGAGCAGTTCGACTCGGGTCGCGTCACCGAGCACACCTGCGGTCCCTAAAGGACCAGGCGCTCGAGCGCCGCGACGGTCTCGTCCGGGCTGCCGTCGGTGTCCACCACGACGGTGGCGCCGCCGCGCAGCAGCGGCTCGACCTCGCGGCGCTCGGCGAGAATCCGCGCACGATCCTCGGGCGCCTTGCCGTAGTCGTTGGTGTCGCGCGTGGACAGACGCTCGACGATGACGTCCTCGGGCGCCGTCAGCAGCACGACGTGGTCGAAGCGCGGGTAGAACGCGCCCTGGTTCTCCACGCAGCCGCTGACGAACAGCGGCGCGGGATCGTCGCCCGACAGCAGCTCCTCCATGCGGTCGGCCCGCCAGATCCAGCCGGGCTGCGCCTCGGGCGCGGGCGGCGGACCGCCGTCGGCGGGGCCGCACCAGCCGCCGTAGTCGGTGTCGATGGCGCGATAACCCTTGCGGCGCAAGCGGTCCATCACCGTCGACTTCCCGCTTCCCGAGATGCCCGTGATCAGGACCCGCGTCATGCCGCGGGCTCCCGCAGGCCCACGCAGTCCATGGCCCAGAACGTCTCGAGATACACGAGCGTCCCCGTCATCCAATCCCGATAGGACGACAGCGTCGCCACCTGGAACGCCGCGTCGGGGATGCGCAGCGACGGCTTGCGGAAGCCCAGCGGCGTCGCCGCGGCGAACCCCCGCGTGGAGTAGAACCGCGGATCGCCCTCCAGGAACACCAGCGGCACCCCGCGCTGGTCCGCGTCGGCCAGGGCGTGGGCGATCAGGCGCGCGCCGATGCCGCGCCGCTGGAACTCGGGCGCCACCGCCAGCGGCGACAGGCAACCCACGGCCACCAGCTCGCGGGGCGCGTCCAGGCGGCAGCCCGTCACCATGGTGTGCCCCACCACCTCGCCGCCCACTTCGGCCACAAAGGACCGTGCCGGCAGCGGCGCGTCGGCCAGGCGCAGCGCCGCCACCAGCGCGGGAACGCTGTCGTGGGCGCCGAAGGCGCGGGCGTTCACGCCGGCGATCGCGGCATGGTCGGCGATGGTCTCCAGCCGAATGGCCGCCTCGTCAGTCGTCACGCCCGCACCCTATTGGTTCAGGAACCCGACTCGCCAGTGATTACCGCGAAGACCGCGCCGTTGGCGTCCATCAGCGAGCCGAACCGTCCGACGCCCGGCAGAGTCTGTGGCTCGGTGACGGCGCGCGCCCCCGCCGATGTGGCCTTGGCGTAGGTGGCGTCGCAGTCGGCGACCTCGAAGTACACCAGCCAGTGCGGCGGCACGTGCTCCAGGCCCTCCACGGCGCTGAGCTCGAACAGGCCCGCGAAGTTGCGCTCCTGCCCCGCGGCGGAGAACATCCGGTACGTCCCGCCCTCCATCTTCTCGGTGGACTCGGACCAGCCGAAGACCTGGCGGTAGAAGGACTCTGAGGGCTCGGCGTTCTGCACGTTCAGCTCGACCCAGGACGGCGTGCCCGCGACGTTCCAGACCTCGGCGCCCTGGTGCTTGCGCGGCTGGGACACCGCGAACTGCGCGCCCGCGGGATCGGTGTACTGCGCCAGCGTGTTCTGGTCGAAGACGTCCATCGGCGGGACCCGCACGGTGCCGCCCGCCGCCTCCACGGCCTTGGTGGTGGCGTGCGCGTCGGCCACCTTGAAGTACGTCATCCACGATGGAGTGACGTCGGCGGACATGCACGGCCCCACCGCCCCGAAGGTCTTGCCTCCCAGGGACAGCATCGTGTAATGCCCCGCCTCTTCGCCCAGATCCTGTGCCTCCCAGCCGAACAGCTCGCAGTAGAACTCGGCGGTCTTCGGCACGTCGGGAGCCGACACGTCCACCCAGTAAGCCTCGCCATCGGCGAAATTTGTGGTCATGATCGAAACTTTCTCGAGGTTGAGCGGCGAAAACCGCCGCCGTCGTGCAGTCTCGCAGGGAAGTACGACACACGGGCCGATTTGAGGGGGACCAGGCCGATGAGCCACACGGACTTCACGCATGTCGTTTACATCGACACCACCACGCTGCGGCTGTGGCGGGCGCTGACCGAACCCGGGTACATCAGCGCGTACTTCGAGGGCACCGGGCCCCGCTCCGAGTGGTTCACCGGCGCGGGCGTGGACTGGAAGTTCGAGCCCGAGGGCGAGTACTTCAGTTGGGGCCAAAGGGTCTTGGAGGCCGACCCGAATCGCCGCCTGGCCTACACCTGGCACAACTACGAGCCCGAGATGGTGAAGTACTTCCCCGACTGGACGGGCGAGCACCTGCTCGAGCTGCGCAAGGAGCCGGTCTCGCGGGTCGCCTTCGACTTCGAGCGGGACGGCTCGGGCTGCCGCCTCAGGCTCGTCCACGACGGCTTCGCGCCCGACAGCGAGATGCTCAAGAGCATCCGCCAGGGCTGGCCCCCGATCCTCCAGAACCTCAAGGCCGTGCTGGAAAACGGCGACTAGTCGCCCAGGACCTCGGCGAGCGCGCGCCTCGCCGCCGCGACGAACGACGGGTTGGTGTCCCAGTAGTACGGCATCGCGCCCAGCGCGGTGCGCAGCGCCCAGCCGCGTCCCCGCAGCCAGGTGGCCTCATCCGTGCCGACCGCGGCGCGGAAGGCGGCCCGGGAGTCGGCGTCCAGCACCCACCAGGCGACGATCAGGTCGGCGGCGGGGTCGCCGACGCCCGCGACACCGAAGTCGATGACGGCGCTCAGGCGCCCGTCGCGCAGCAGCAGGTTGCCCGGCATCAGGTCGCCGTGCAGCCACACGGGTTCGCGGTCCCACGCGGCGATCGCGAGCGTCTCCTCCCAGATCCGCGCGGCCCGATCCACGTCGACGCGGCCCCGCAGCGTCACGAGGTTGTCGGCCATGCCGCCTCCGAGCCCGGGGTGCTGGCCGCGCTGGGTGCGCGGGGCGTCCGTCGTGTCGATCGTCCACAGTGCCTTGATGAAGTCGGCGATCTGGACGGCCAGCCCGTGCCCGTCGCCCACCGCGTCGGGGGCGACGGGCGCCCCGTCCAGCCACTCATAGACCGCCCAGTAACCGCCGTACCGCGCGCTCGGCACCCCGACGCCCAGCTGGCGCGGCACCGCGACGGGCAGGCGGGGCTCCAGGAGCGGCAGCCAGCGGCGGTCCAGGTCGAACTCGGCGTCGTCGCCGGGCACCCGCGGCAGCCGCACCGCCTTGTCGGCGCCGAGCCGGAAGATCGCGTTGACCGTGCCGCTGCTGCCCGTGGGACGCACCTCCAGGCCCGACCACCGCGGAAACTGCTCGGCGATCAGCCGCGAGACCAGGTCGGCGTCGGTGTCGACCTCGTCGGCGTGCAGCTTGGGGGTGAGCATCGGGCCAGTATCGCCGCGTCCGACGGACGGGGGCAAGCCGTTTTGGGCGCCGGCTATTCGCAGTACACCCGCATCTTGTTTCCGGGGTCGTCCATGTCGATGGTGAGGTCGTAGAGCCCCTCGATGAGGTCCTCGAGCTGCTGCGGCTTCAGCTCGCCGAGGTCCAGGGGAATGCCCCTGTTGTTCAGTTCGGTGTTGATCCGCGTCACCGCGATCGGCGGGATGAGGCTGGTGAGCCGCACCCCCGCGCGCAGCAGCTTCAGGGGGACCCGAATGTTGATCCGGCTCGGTCCGTCGCCCTCGGACGCCGCGTCCATGAACACGCGAACGTATTTGGGCTGGGTCTTGGACGGGACGACGTCCGTCGAGGATGGGGCGGGTTGGTCCCGTTCCAATGCGGCGATCAGCTTCTCGGCGTCGTCGACCGTGATCTGGCCGTCGGCCAGCATCCGCAGGATCTGGTGGCGTTCCTCATTCATTGTTGTCACCTTTTCTATGGCTTACCTGATGCTGACGCGCACGCCCTCATGGCCGTCCTCCAGATCGAAGCGGGTGCCGGGCAGCGACCACAGCACCCGCCCCGCGCCCCGCAGCGCACCCCACGCGCTCATCCGAAAGACGAGGCACGCGATCACGCCGCCCACGACGGCCAGCACCAGCAGGGGCGACAACACCAGCACGATCGGCACGACGGGGACGAACCACCGCCGCCAGCGGCCGTCGCGGCGGCGGTAGCGCACCGTCACCAGCTGCGGAATCATCTCGACCCCTTCAGCTCGGACAAGGCCTCGGCGACGCTGATGTCGCCCTGCTGCAGGCGATCGATGACGTCGGCGCTGGCGGGCGGAGGGTCGGTGTCGACGAAGTCGAGGTGCTCGGCGATGCGGTTCAGGCGGGACTTGATCGTCGGGTAGCTGACCCCGAAGATCCGCTCCATCTCCTTGATCGAGCCGTGCACCAGGACGAACGCGGCGACGAACACCTGGTCGTCGACGCTGAGCCGCATCAGCTGCGGGGGCTCGAACTCGCCCTCGATCGCGACGCCGCTGTCGGCCAGGCGGACCCGCTCGACCACGAACGACCGCCCGTTGGTCAGATCCGTCAGATCCTGCCAGTCCATCCTTGGCTCCTCGATCAATGCGGCATGCTTATCTTCATGTATACATTGACTTTCTTAAGGAACCAAGGATGAAGTATTGACTTTTTTAATTATCTACGCGCGTCGCGCCGTGTAGACCACCGTGGCGCCGCGCAGCTGCACCCCCTCGGGCTCCGCGAACGCCTCCAGCACCTCGCCCATGCCGCCCAGCGCCGCGGCGGTGGTCGCGGCGTCCGCGCCGCGCAGCCAGTGGCGGATCAGCCCCCAGCCCGACAGGAACGAAACGGCGTCGTCCACGTCGGCCCCCAGCCACTCGACGAACTCGCAGTCCTCGTACGTCACCTCGGTGAAACCCGTGGCGTGCAACAGTTCCCTGGTGCGGGTGTGGCTGGACAGCGACATGGGCCCCTCGTTGCGGGTCTTGCCGTCCGGCTGCGGCGGGGTCACGTGCTTGGCCAACGCCTGGAACAGCGTGGCCCAGGAGGCGGGCTGGCGCTCGCGGCTGGCGGGCACGGCGATCGCCAGCTTGGCGCCGCCGCGCATCGCGCGGGCGAGGTTGCCGAAGCCCGCGTGCGGGTCGGAGAAGAACATGATCCCCGCGCGGCTGATCACCCGGTCGAAGACGCCGACACCGAGGTCGTGCACCTGGGCATCGCCCCGAATGTAGTTGATATTGGACAGTTCCTCGTCGACGGTGATCCGCTGGGCGCGCTCCAGCATCGGCCGCGACAGGTCGATGCCCGTGACCGCGCCCGAATAGGCGCGCCGAGCCGCCAGGCGCGTGCTGCGTCCCGTGCCGCACCCGACGTCCAGCACCCGGTGCGTGGCGGCGATGTCGGCGGCGTCGAAAAGGGCGTCGTTCACGCCGTCGCCGATGCGGTTCCAGCGCTGCCAGTTGTCGGCCCAGTGCTGGCCCTCGACGCCGTTCCAGGCGGCTTCCTGCTCGGTGTTGACGATGGTGTTCATGGGGTAACTCCTTCGTGGAAGACGATGAGACCCAGATTCGCCGCGAGCGGCCCGCCGCGCATCGCACCACGGACGTCACTTGCGGCTACCGCCGCCGGGCCAGCCGTACGCCCCCCGGCGTACGCGGGATTCGCCTCCCTTGTCGGATGCCGTGGCCTCGCCGTTTCGCATACGGTTCACCCATGCGCAGCCCCATTCCCGCCCGCGTGGCGATCGACGTCGCCCTGGCCGTGGGCCTGGCGGGGATCATCCTCGTCGACCTGGCCCTGGCCGCCGCCGACTCCGGCCACTTCGACGTCGCGAAATCCCTGGTGGCCCTGGTGGGGGCCGCCGCCCTGGCGGTACTGCACCGCTTCCCGCGCGTCGTCCTGGTGATCACCGTGGCGTCGATCCTGGCGTTTTCGGCGCTGGCCACCGACTCGGGGTTGGTCGAGGCGGTGCCCGTGTTGGTGGCGATCTTCGTCAACGCCTACGCGCGGAACCGCTGGTTCACCGTCGGCGTCGTCACCCCCGTGCTGATCGGCGTCGTGGTGGGCAACGTCGCCAAGGGGGGCGACGACCCGCTGCGCGCCATCATCAGCGCGGCGTTCCTGCCGATCGGCTGGTTCGTGGCCGCCTTCGTGTTCGGCGAGCTATTCCAGCAGCACCGCGCCTACATCGAGCAGGCCAACGCCCGCGCCGAGGCCGCCGAGGCCACCCGGGAGGAGGCGGCGCTGCGCCGCGCCGGAGAGGAGCGGCTGCGCATCGCCCGCGAACTCCACGACTCCCTCACCCACGCCATCTCGGTGATCAAGATGCAATCGGGCGTGGCGGTGCACCTGGCCAGCAAGCGCGGGGAGCAGCCGTCGGAGGCCCTGGTGGCGATCCAACAGGCCAGCGCCGACGCCAACCGCGAGCTGCGCTCCACGCTGCACGTGCTGCGGCAGGACTCGGGCGACGAAACCCATGGCCTGGAAGACATCCCCGCGCTCATCGAACGCAGCCGCGCCGCCGGCGTGAACGCGGAACTCGTGTGCCACGGGCAGAAGCGGGACCTCCCGTCCGAGGTGGAGCGCGCCGCGTACCGCGTCATCCAGGAATCGCTGACCAATGTGGCCCGCCACTCGGGCGCCGACACCGCGACGGTGACACTGTCCTACACGGACGGACAGCTCGCCGTCTCCGTCACCGACAACGGATGCGCCCGCCCCGACTCGCCCCCCGTACCGGGCATGGGGCTGCTCGGGATGCGCGAGCGCGTCACCGAACTCGGTGGCCGCCTCACCGCGGCCCCCGGCACCGGCGGCTTCGCCGTCAGCGCCACCATCCCCCTGGCCACGGAGGTGGCGGCGTGATCCGCGTCCTGTTGGCCGACAACCAGGCCCTGATGCGCGGCGGGTTTCGCGCCCTGCTGGACGCCGAGGACGACATCACCGTGGTCGCCGAGGCCGCCGATGGCGAACAGGCGGTCTCGCTTGCCGCCCAACACATCCCCGACGTGGTCCTGATGGACATCCAGATGCCCGTCATGGACGGCATCGAGGCCACCCGCCGCATCGCCGCCGAGCCCTCGCTCGACGCGGTGCGGGTGGTGATGCTGACCAACTACGGCTTCGACGAGTACGTCTACAACGCGCTGCGCGCGGGCGCGGCGGGCTTCCTCATCAAGGACATCGACCCGCCCGACCTGCTGGACGCGGTGCGCGTCGCCCACCGCGGCGAGGCGCTGCTGTCTCCGTCCATCACCAGCAAGCTCATATCGTCCTATGTGTCCCGACCCCTGCGCCATGACCGCGCCGAGGTCCTGGAGATCCTCACCACCCGCGAGCGCGAGATCGTCGCCCTGGTCGCCGAGGGCCTCAGCAACGACGAGATCGCCGAGTACCTCACCATCAGCCCCGCCACCGCCAAGACCCACGTCAGCCGCGCCATGGTGAAGCTGCGCTGCCGCGATCGCGCCCAGCTGGTGGTGCACGCCTACCAGTCGGGACTGATGCGGGCCGGCGGTGGGTGAGGCGACTACCATTCGCCAATGACCGCGCCTCAGGGATGGGCTCCGCCACCGCCCGGCGAGTACCCGCCGCCACAATGGACGCCACAACCCCCTCCACGCAAGAACAACGCGGTGTTGTTCGTGGTGTTGGGCCTGGTCGCCGCGCTGGTTGTCGGGGTGGCGGTCGTCGTCGTCCTCGTGGTGCGCGGCACGGGCGACTCCGCGAAGGTCTCCGCCGACGCGAGGCAGCCGAAGGCCAAGCATCGCGGTCACGCCCTGGTCCTGGGCGACGGCGATGTCACGGTGGAGCTCTACGCGGACTACATCTGCCCCGCCTGCCAGGCGTTCGATTCCGTCAGCGGCTACACGCTCGTCAAGGCCGTGGAAAAGAACGAGATCACGCTGCTCGTGACGCCGCTGGCCATGTTGGACGCCCGTTCCACCTCGAAGTACTCCACCCGCGCCGCGGCGGCGGCGGTGTGCGCGGCCGACGGCGGCAGGTTTCTCGAGTACCACCAAACGCTGATGTCCCACATGCCCGCCGAGAACTCGAAGGGCCTGTCGGATTCCGAGCTGGTCTCCCTGGGATCCGACGACGGCCTCGGCTCCGCATTCGAGAAATGCGTCACCGAGCATCGCTACGACACGTGGGTCACGGAGGGCACCGACAAGGCCAGCGGCAAGGGCGTCACGAGCGTCCCCGACATTCGGATCGACGGCGACAAGGTCGCGGAGTGGCGGACCTTCGACGACGCGCTCGATCGGGCCATTAAGGACTGACGGCCGTCAGTCGTCGGTGGACCGCCGCAACCGCTTGACGTCACCCCTGCGCCGCTTGGCATCCATGCGCTTCGCCTTCGCCCGCTTGCTCGGTTTCGTGGCACGGCGCTGCTTCGGCGGCGGGGCGATCGCCTCCCGCAACAACTCGGCCAACCGCTCCATCGCGGCCTCGCGGTTGCGCAGCTGCGAGCGATGCTCGGAGGCGGCCACGGTGATCTTCCCGTCCACCAGCCGATCGGCGAGGCGCTGCAACGCCCGTTCCCGTTGCGCCTCGGACAGCGCGGCGGTCGCGGCGACGTCGTACGTCAGCTCCACGCGGCTGTCGGTGGTGTTGACGCCCTGCCCGCCCGGCCCCGACGAACGCGAGAACCGCCAGCTCAGCTCGACCTCGGGGACGACGACCGAACGGCTGACGCGCAGCGGACTCGGCATGATCCCTCCTGGTGGCTCGGTATGGCAAGCGTATGGACCTGAAGTGCAACGGGCAAGGCGATAAGTGAATTCCAGGCGGCCCGATGTTCTCAATGTCGTGTGAAACGGCCGCTGGCGGGTATCGATGATGGTGGCGGTGGCGGCGAGCCTTCGTCGCGATTTCTCCGCCTCGGCGTTACCGGCCCATGACCCCCGCCACAAACGATTGACTTAAAGCCAACTTCAACTTCTATCGTTGCCGAGCCCTCCCCAGCCGCGACGACAGGAGCCCCGCCCATGAATCCCCCCGTGCCCAGGCGGTCGCCGCTGACCGCCTGGATCGGTTGGTCGGCGTTCACGACCGCCGCCCTGGTCCTCGCGACCGTTGTCGCCCAACCCGTCTGGGCGGGGTTGTTTCTCACGGGCGACATCGGCATGCTCGCCGCGCACCAGCAGGGCGCCAACCTGGCCACCCTTGTCCTGGTCGTCGACCTGGTGCTGCGCATCCTGTGGTGGAGTCCCTGCCGGGGCCCCGCCCTCGGCGTCTGGCTCAACCTCGCGTTGACCGCCGCCCTCTACATCCAATACGTCCTCGGCCAGGACCGCCTCCTCCAGTTCCACTTCCCGCTCGGCGTCGGGCTTTCGCTGCTTTCGGCCTGGCTCGTCGTCCACAGTTGGCGGTCGGTGCGACGGATCGGCGGCGCGGCATGAACAAGCTGTCCCGCAGAAGGCTTCTCGCCCTCGGACTGGTGGCGGGCGGCATCGGCGTCGGCGGCGCCGCCTGGGCCCTCGGACGCGACCCGCACGAGTCGGCCGGCCGCACCCTGACCAGCGCCCTGCCGCCGCCCCAACGCTTCCGCGCCCCGCTGCCGATCCCGCCCGTCGCCAGACCCACCCACGGCGACCACTACGACATCACCCAGCGTCCGTCCAAGGTGGAGATCGTCCCCGGCACCACCACCACGGTGTGGGGCTTCGACGGCCACTTCCCGGGACCCACCCTCCGCGTTCGGCGCGGGCGCGAGGTCACCGTGAAGATCCACAACCGACTCCCCGTGCCCACCACCACCCACCTGCACGGCGGCGTCACCCCCGCCTCCTCCGACGGCTTTCCCACCGATCTCGTGGTGCCCAAGGGATACCGCTGGCGCCCCGCCTCCCACCACAAGGATGTGTGGACCCGCCACGACCAGGCCCGCACGTACGAGTACCCGATCGACCAGCCCGCCGCCACCCTCTGGTACCACGACCACCGCATGGACTTCACCGCGCCGCAGGTCTGGCGCGGCCTGGCGGGTTTCTTCATTGTGGACGACGACGTCGCCGACGCCCTGCCGTTGCCGCGCGGAGACCGCGACGTTCCCCTGTTCATCTGCGACCGCGCCTTCGCCGCCGACGGCGAGTTCCTTTATCCCTCGGTGGACGGCACCCTCGCCAAGCCCGGCGTCACGGGCGACTTCCACCAGGGCGTCCAGGGCGACGTCATCCTGGTCAACGGAGCCCCGTGGCCCGTCATGGACGTCGACCGCGCCCGCTACCGCTTCCGCGTCCTCAACGGCTCCAACGCCCGCCGCTATCGCCTCGCCCTCGGCACCGCCCCGACCGAGGCGGCGTTCACCCAGATCGCCAGCGACGTCGGGCTGCTCGGCGCGCCCGTCCCGCTCGACGCCTGCGACCTCGCCCCCGCCGAGCGCCGCGAGCTCGTCATCGACTTCGCCCACTTCCCCGCGGGCAGCGAAGTCACCCTGCTCAACACCCTCGACGACGGCCCCACGGGCGCCATCATGCGCTTCCGCGTCGGCGCATCGACCCGCGACGACTCCGAGGTCCCCGAAACCCTGGCGCCGTATGAAAAGCTCGACCCCGCCGACGTGGCCGCCGACCGCTTCTTCCGCTTCCAGGTGGAGGGCGACAAGTGGACGATCAACGACCAGACCTACGACCCCGCGGGCACCATCGCCAGGGCCACACTGGACACGATCGAGCGCTGGACCTTCACCTCCGACTTCCACCACCCGATCCACGTCCATCTGGGACATTTCCAGGTCGCCAGCCGCGACGGCAAACCCCCGAGACCCCAGGACGCGGGCTGGAAGGACACCGTCGACCTGAGGCCGTTCGAGGTCGTGGAGGTGCTGGTGAGGTTCGCCAAACACAAGGGCCGCTACATGATCCATTGCCACAATCTGGAGCACGAGGACATGGCGATGATGGCGAACTTCGACGTCGTTTAGCGCATGCCTTAGGTTGTCGGTAGGAGGACTCATATGTATACCGAAACCATCGACATTCCCACGCCCGACGGCACCGCCGACGCCTACATCGCCCACCCCGGCGACGGCGCCCGGCACCCCGGCGTGCTGTTCTATATGGACGCGATCGGGCTGCGCCCCAACATCCACGAGATGGCCGAGCGCCTGGCGTCCGAGGGCTACTTCGTCCTGGCGCCCAACGTCTTCTACCGTCACGGCCGAGCGCCCGTCGTCGAGGTGCCCGACCTCGCGGAGCCCGAGGCACGGGCGCCCTTCTTCCAGAAGATCATGCCGATGGTCCACCAGCACGGCCTCGATCGGGTGCACGACGACGCCGCCGCCTTCCTCGACTACCTCGCCTCACGCCCCGAGGTCCGTCCGGGCCCCGTGGGCACGGTCGGCTACTGCATGGGCGGCGTCCTGGCGATCCGTACGGCCGCGGCACATCCCGACCAGGTGAAGGCGGCCGCCGCCTTCCACCCCGGCGGAATGCTCACCGACGCCGACTCCAGCCCGCACCGCCTCGCGCCGCGGATCGGCGCCGAGGTCGTGCTGGGACTGGCCGAAAGCGACTACACCGACGAGCAGGTGGGCCAGCTCGCCGACAGCCTGGACTCCGCGGGCCTCCGCCACTCCACCGCGATCTACCCGGGAACCGTCCACGGCTTCACCATGGCCGACACCGCCGCCCACCACCCCGAGGGCGAGAAGCGCCACTGGGACGAACTGCTGGACCTGTTCGCGCGCAATCTGAAGGGCGAAAAGTAGGGCGGGCTACTCCCGTAACCGATCCCTCGACTCTTCGAGTGTTTTACATTAGCTCGACAAAAGTTCAACAGTGGAGTATGCTTGGCGGCATGTCCACGACAATCGGATTCAGGCCGACGGAAGAAGACAACCGAATCATTGAAGCCGCCATGCGTACTGGCGAACGCACCAGTGATGTGATCCGTCGTGCCCTGCGATTGCTCGACCGCGAGGTCTGGTTGGACCACGCGCGCGAAGATGCCGAACGACTCGCTGACGAGGACCTGTCCAACGAGAAGGACGCCTGGTGATTCGAGGTGCCGTCTACCGAGTCGACTTCGGCGACGCCAAACGTGGGCACGAGCAGCGAGGCCGCCGTTTCGGTCTTGTGTTGAGCCCCAGCGGTCTACCATGGAGTGTCGCCACGGTGATTCCAACGTCTACAAGCGCTCAGGCCGCCGTCTTCCGACCCGAAATCGAGCTTGGTGGCACACTGACCCGATTTCTCATAGACCAGATACGCACCATCGATGTCATGTATATCCATGGTGATCCAGAGTTTTTCCTCGAACGGGACGAACTCGCCGAGGTCGAACACGCCGTAGGTCAGTACCTGGGCCTTTGTGCATAAGACGTTGAGCAGTGCATTAATTCCCATCCCCGTGCCACGAGTGCCACAGGCGGGCGTACGAACCGCCCGCGGCCACCAACGCGTCGTGGTCGCCGAGTTCGGTGATGCGGCCGTCGTCGACCACGGCGATGCGGTCGGCGTCGTGGGCGGTGTGGAGGCGGTGGGCGATCGAGATCACCGTGCGTCCCTTGAGGACGGCGGCGAGGGCGCGCTCGGCGTGACGGGCCGCACTCGGGTCCAGCAGGGAGGTCGCCTCGTCGAGGATAAGGGTGTGCGGGTCGGCGAGGATCAGGCGCGCCAGCGCGATCTGTTGGGCCCGTGGGGCATCCAGCTCGGTGTTGCCCGCGCCGAGCTGCGTGTCGAGGGAGTCGGGGAGGGCGCGGACCCAGTCGGCGGCGCCGACGGTGTCCAGCGCGGACCATACCTCGGCGTCGGTCGCGGAGGGCTTGGCGAGGATCAGGTTGTCGCGCACCGAGCCGATGAACACGTGGTGGTCCTGGGTGATGAGGGCGACGCGTTGGCGCAGTTCGGTGGCGTCGAGGTCGGTGACGGCGACGCCGCCGAGGCTGACGCGGCCCTCGCGGGGGTGGTCGATGCCCGCCAGAAGCCTTCCCAGCGTTGACTTTCCCGCGCCCGACGGGCCGACGATCGCGAGGTGTTCGCCCGCGCGGACGTCAAGGTTGATGTCGTGCAGGACGTCCCGCCCCTCCGTGTAGGCATAGTGGACGGACTCGACGGCGATCCGGTCGTCGGCGGGCAGCTCGCCGCTGGGTTCGCGGTCGGGCTTGACCTCGGCGACGCCGCGTACCCGCGCGAACGCGGCGGCGCCCTGTTGGATCTGTTCGGTCCAGGTGAGGGCGAGGTCCAGCGGTTCGGCGAGTTGTTGCAGGTAAAGGACCCCCGCGATCACCGTCCCGAGGGTCACCAGCGAATGGGCGTACAGGAATCCGCCGCCCAGCAGCGCGGTGGCCATCGGCAGCGCGTAGGAGAACTCGACGACGGGAAACAGCACCGAGCGCAGACCGAGGGTGCGCATCCGCGTCCTGACGGCGCCGCCGACCGCCGCGTCGCCCGCCGCGATCCGCCTCGCCTTGAGCCCGAAGGCTTCCACGGTGCGGGCGCCCTCGGCGGTGGCGGCCAGCTCCTCGGACATGTCGGTGTTGGCGCTGCCCTCGTTGATGTAGGCGGCGCGGGCGCGGCGCAGGTACCAGCGCACCGCCACCCACACGGGAAGCAGCATCATGAGGACGCACAGGCTCAACAGTGGACTGAGTACGCACATCGCGCCGAGGATGAAGGCGATCTGGATGACGGACGTGACCACGGTCGGCAACACGTCCTTGGTGAGGTCGCCGATCGTGTTGATGTCGCCCGAGCTGCGGGTCATCAGGTCGCCCGTGCCCGCGCGCTCCACGGTGGACACGGGGAGCCGCAGGGTGTCGTCCACGAAGCGTTCCCGCAACCGCGCCACCGCCCGCTCCCCGAACCGCATGCTGGCGTTGCGTCCGAACCGCAGCAGGAACAGTTGCAGCAGCAGGAAACCCGCGATCGCCGCACCGAGCTCGTCGATGATCGACATGCCCGCGCCCGCCCCGACTCGATCGACGATCACGCCCATCAGGCGCGGGGTCGCCACGCCCGCGGCCGAGGCCAGCGCGTACAGCGTCACCAGCACGACGAGCGCGCGTCGGTCCGCGCTCAGCAACGCCCACAGGGCGCGCCGCACCTGGCGCTTGTCGGCCACGGGCAACTGTTCGCTCATGACGCGCCCTCGTCGGCCAGCTCGTCGATGCCGCGCATCACCAGGGCGTGATAGCCGGGTTCGGCGTCCAGCAGTTCGACGTGGGTGCCTGTGGCCACCTCGCCGTCGTCGCCCAGGAAGATGACGGTGTCGCAGCGGTCCAGGAGCAGGGGCGAGGACGACGTGACCACCGTGGTGCGTCCGCTTCTGGTCTCCCGCAGGCGTTCGGCGATCAACGCCTCGGTGTTGGCGTCCACCGCGGAGGTCGGCTCGGGCACCATCAGGACCTCGGGCTCGGCCAGCAGCGAACGCACCAGCCGTACCCGCTGCCGCTGACCGCCCGACAGGGTGCGCGCCTGGACGTCCACGGGGGAGTCGAGCCCGTCGGCCAGGCCGCTGACGATGTCGCCCGCGGCGGCCACCCGCACCGCCTCGGCGATCGCGGCGTCGGCGGGGTGGTTCGGCGGACTCACCATCTCCCGCAGGGTCCCCGCGAACAGGTGGGCCTCGTTGCCCGACAACAAGATCCGCCGCCGCACCTCGTCGATCGCCATATCGGACAGCCGGACCCCGCCGAAGCTGGCCTCCGACTCGCCGTACCTGGCCAGACGCTCCAGTATGGTCGTGGTTCGTTTGGCGTCCGCGCAGGCGATTCCCGTCAGCCGCCCCGCCTTCACGCTCACCCCCGAGACGGGATCGCACAGGTCGGACCCCTCGGGCGGCCCCGCGACGCCCCTTCCGATCTCGTCCACATCGGGCGGAATGTTGAGGATGTTCGTCACGCGCCTGGCCGCCACCAGCCCCGCGGCATAGGCCAGGCCCGACTCGATGAACACGAACACGGGCAGCACCAGCGCCCCCGCGTACCCGTACACCGCGACCATGTCCCCGAACGTCACCTCGTGCGCCGCCACCTCCCGGGCCGCCACCCAGGTCACCAGCGCCAGGAACAACCCCGGCAACCCCTTGGCCAGGGCGATGATCCAGCTCACCGTCCCGCCCACGCGATAGCCCGCGTCCCGCACGTCGCGCGAGTCGCGCCGGTACCGCCCCGCGAACAGGCTCTCGCCGCCGATGCCCCGCAGCACCCGCAGCCCCGCCACGATGTCGCCCGCCCGCGCCGTCAACGCCCCCTGCAACTCCCGATACTCGCCCATGGAACGCCGATACCGCGACATCAACGGCGTCACCACCCCCACGATCAGGGGCACCCCCACGAGCACCAACACCCCCAACAACACCGACAGCCTCAACACCAGGACGGCCACAACGAGACACGTGAACACCGACCCCACCCCCGGGCCCGCCGCCGTCATGAAGTTCGCGATCCTGTTCACGTCCGAGGTCCCGATGTTCACGACCTCCCCAGTAGACACCCGCCGCGGCAACGCCGCCCCCAGCCGCGCCGCCGCCCGCGTCACGACCTGAATCGTCCGCAACCCCGCGTCGATCCGCACCTGCGTCATGGTCCGATGCCGCATGATCGACGCGTACGCGTTCACCGCGGCCAACACCACCAGGGCCGCCGTCCACCACGCCAACACCGTCAGGTTCTTCGGCCGCAGCCCGTCGTCGATCGCCCGCCCCACCAGGTACGGCACGATCGCCAGGCCCACGAACGAGGCCGTCCCCCAAAACGACCCCCGCAACACCCGCCCCGTCTGCCGCCGCGCCAACCACCACAAATACCGCCCGGGACTGCGCGAATCGGGGGCGCCGGGATCGGGGTGCGGGGGCAGCGGCATCGCCATCGAATCTAGCGGTGCGCCGCCGCGCCCTCAATCGAGAATCGTTGACTGTGGAGCCGAACACGGCCGACACCCGTGCGGCGACGGGGCCGTCGAGCGTGAACAGGTATCGGAACGATTCGGAGTGTGGGTACGGTGTCGTGGTCGAAGATGCGCGCATGGGCACCATCCCGAGGGCTGCTTTCGGCGTAAGGGTGCGGCGGGATACCCCGATGCCCAATCACATCCAGGGACGCCATGAACGAACCTTCGATGGTGACGGCGGAGGCTTGGTGCACGACGGCGGTATATGACCCGAGCATCGCCAGTTTTAGTGATCACCAAATCTGACTTACAGGATTGAGCGCGTGTGATGTTGAAACGAACGGCTCTGGGAAGCGCCGTGGTTGCTTTCGGCGTTGTGTTTGTGGCCGCATGTAGCGCCGACACGACGAGTCTTCGCGAGTCGGCATACCGTGACCTACCTGTCTAAAAAGGGGTCACTGACCGTCGTCGACACGACATCGGGAAGTACCGTCCATGAGTTCAAAGGCTCTTATGTGAATCAAGGAACCCACGGACAGCACGTTGCGGAAGTAGCTGATGGTTCGCTGTACATGGTCAACCCGAGTAAGGCTGGCCACGACGAACTAACGGCAATTGACGCGACGACGGGAGAGACGCATTGGCCCAGCTCAAGCGGCGGCTCCGAAAAGTTGTCTTGGGTACTGGCTCCGTCTCCGCAACATGCGCTCGGTGCCACCAGTGATACCAATGCACCACGTCAATCAGAGGTTTTGCAGCCAGTTGTAGAGCCAAAAGTGGTGTATGCGTACTGGGACTCGGATCCGAAGGGTATCGAGGTTCTGGATGCCAGTACGGGCAAGCGGATAGGTGGAGTGCACGACATCAACCTCAGCAGCGTTACTCGGGTCGTCACCGCCGATGAGTCCCATGTTGTCGCCGTATCTGAAGTCGGCGATCAGGCGTGTGACCGAACGTTGTCCGGCTTCGACACACATTCACAGACCGTACAAGCCATTACCACCCACCTCAATACGTACGACACACACAAAAAGACGTGGCGATGCGCGGATGCGAAAAGCGACGGTGTGCAGATCAGCGGTAACGGCATATACGCCCAGGATGCGAATCACCACCCACAGATTCGTGACCTGTCCACTGGCAAGGCGACGCGCGTCACCGATCTGCACACAGGGAAAGCCTTGTGGCAGTATGCCGATGCGGTCCTCGCGGGGGTTGACGCCAAGAACTATCTATTCTGGACCGGTAGCAGCTCAAGTTCTGGCAAGAAGGCGCTGGTCATTGCCAAACACAGTGGCAAGAAAGGATCTTGACGGA
>NZ_DASQPW010000027.1:0-16408 GCF_035643755.1 Stackebrandtia sp.
CCGCGACGATCAGCCCCACGACCAACTGCAGCGTGCTGGTCACCTCGAAGAGGACGTCGACGGGGCCGCGCTGGGGACGGATCACGCTGAGGATGTTGCCGAGGAAGGCCATGGCGCCGAGGGCAAACGCGATCCAGCCGAGCACGAGAACGGCGACGCGCACCTTCACCCGCGATTGCGACAGTTGGCGCGTCAGGACGAACAGCGCGACGGCGGCGGCCGCGGCGACGAGCCACAGCACCATGCGCACCAGCTCCTCGAACAACCCGGACCCAACGTCCGAATACATCATGAAGAGGTTCAGGACCGCCCTGAGACAGGCGAGCAGGTTAGCGACGAACCAGGCGACGGACGCGAAGTACAGAAACAGCACACCGCGTCTGACCTCGGGCGGCGGTGCGATGGCCGGGGCGCCGGGGACAGTCCAGTCGCGATTGTCTTGGGGGTAAGTCATGTGAGCGGATCCTCCCGATGCCACGAGGCTATACCGCTCGACCGTCCAACGGCGACTACTCGCCCCTGTCGTCCAGCCAGTCCAGCAGCGCGTCCAGCGGGGCCTTCCAGCCGGGGTCGTTCATGAAGTCGTGTCCGACGCCGGGGAACAGCAGGGGCGCGCCGCCGTAGGCCGTCGCGGCTTTGTCGAGCACCTTCTCGGGGGCAGCGCGGTCGTCGGGGCTGCCCGCGATCAGGACGCGCGGCGAGCCCGTCGGGTCGGACGGCTTGGACGCCAAGCCCTTGGGCGCCAAGAAGACCGCCGCCTCGGCGGGGTAGCGGGTCAGGGCCCGGGCCACCAGGGGCGCGGCCTTGTCGTGTCCGATCAGGACGGCGCGCCCCGGCAGGCTCACCGCGGCCTGGACGATGTCGTGGACCCTGCCGTCCCGCCCGCCGTCGGCCTTCGGGGTGCCCCCCTGGCCGCGCACGCTCACCGCGTAGCCCGCGCGGCCGCGCTCGGCGATGCGGGGCAGCCAGTGCTCGGTGAACGCGCCGGCGCCGCGGGAATCGCCTGTCACGCACAAGATCGGGGCGAGCGGCTTGTCGTCGTCGGGGTCGAGATCGGGCAGCGACGACAGCAGCTCGCGGTCGACGGGGCTCACGGGCTTGGAACCGTAGCGACGCCTCCAGACGTCCATGCTCATCTAGGCACCGTCCGATTCTTTGTCCAGGGTTTCAATGATCCGCGCCAGGGAGTCCAGATAGAGGTCGTGCGAGACCTCCAGGCGGTGGCGCGGCGAGTCGTTCATCTTTCCGTCGGTGTACCGGGTGCCCGCCTCGGTGACCACGCGATCGCGAAACTGCTTGGCGCGCTCGGGATCGCTGGCGCGGATCCGCAGCCACTTCGCGATCGCCACGGTCTGCCAGTGCACCAGCGGGAAGATCCCCGAATCGGCCTGGATCAGGCCCGCCACGGACAACGTCTCCGAGGACGGGGAGAACATCTGGGCGAACAGGCGGGGGAAGCCGTCGTCGCCGGTGGTGGTGCCGAGCAGCTCGGGGTCGCAGAAGTCGTAGCTGGGGCGGTATCCGGTGGCCAGGACGACCAGATCCGGTTCGGCCGTTGAGGAGTCGGTGAAGACGACGTGGCGCCCGTCGAAGCGGGCGATGTCGGGGCGGGGCTCGAGGTCGCCGTGTCCGATGTGGTGCAGGATGTGGCTGTTGACGATCGGGTGCGACTGGTGCATGTGGTGGTCGGGCCTGGGGAGCCCGAAGCGGGTGGGGTCGCCGCCGACGCGCCTGATGACGTACTCGGTCACCTTGTGCCGCAGGCCCTTGGGCATCCAGGACATCCGCTGCGACAGCTGGTCGGAGGGGCGTCCGAAGAGGTACTTCGGGGTGTACCAGTAGCCGCGCCGGGTGGAGTGCCAGGTGCGGTCGGCGGTGGTCGCCGATTCGCAGGCGATGTCGCATCCCGAGTTGCCCGCGCCGACCACCAGGACCTTCTTGCCGCGCAGGCGGGAGGAGTCGGCGTAGGACGAGGAGTGGATGATCTCGCCGCGGAACGCTTGCTGCCCAGGGTATTCGGGAACGAAGGGGTTCCAGTTGTGGCCGTTGGCGATGACGACGGCGGCGTAGCGGAGGCGGCGCGCGGCCGAGCCCGAGGTGGGCTTGACGATCACGTCGAAGCGACCCCGGTCGGCCTTCTCGATGCGCTCGATCTCGCTGCCGAACCAGATGTGGTCGCGGAGTCCGAAGTGGTCGGCGTAGCGCTCCAGATAGGACAGCACGCGCTTGTGGCCCGGGTAGTCGGGCCAGTCGTCGGGCATCGGGAAGTCGGGGAACTCCGTTTGCGTCCGCGAGGACACCAGGTGGGTGTTGGCGTACATCGGGGAGCGGCGCTGGGTGATGTTCCAGCTCCCGCCGATGCCTGAATCCTTCTCGTAGCAGTCGACCTTGAAGCCGTACTCGCACAGGTTCTTGATCGCCAACAGTCCCGACATTCCGGCACCGATGACGCACACCGTGTCACCGCGATCGTACGCGGCATCCACGCCGTACTCGGGCATCGCACACCTTTCCCACACCACACACGCATTCCAGGGGCGCACCGCAGAGTACCGGTTTCGCTTCGCCAGCGCTAGTACGGATACCGGCATATGCACATCCCCCGATGGTGTACAACCGTCGGAGTAGCCCGGCGCACTCCCGTTGGGCCATGTCGGCGGCCACCGTGCCGCATACTGTGGAGCGATGACCACCCAAACCGCCGTTGACACGCGTCGCGACCGCTGGCCGTGGTGGCTGGCGCGGTTCCCGTGGTTGCTGATTCCGATCCCGATCGCCTTCATCCAGCTGATGGGCACACGCGGCGCCGCCTACATGGCGGGCCACCACGGGGCCTGGTGGAACAACCACGACTGGGCCGCCGCCCCCGTCCCCGTCCCCTGGTACGGCTACGCGCTGGCGCTGATCGGCCCGCTGGCGCTGCTGGCGCTGCGCGGCTTCCCCCGCACGGTCGTGGGCGTCACGGTCGTGACCATGCTGGTGTTCTACTCCCTGGGCCTGCCGAACGGCCCGCTGTTCGTCTCGGTGATCGCGGCGCTGGCGGGGTGGGTCAAGATGGTGCGCGGCGAGCGCGCCGCCCAGGCCAAGAGGGCGCGGGCCGCCGAGGCCGCGCGGCTGGCGGGAGCGGAGCGGCTGCGCATCGCCCAGGAACTCCACGACATCCTGGCCCACCACATCTCCCTGATCAACGTCCAATCGGGAGTCGCGCTGCACCTTGTGGACGAAAGGCCCGAACAGACCCGCACCGCCCTCGCCGCGATCAAGGGCGCCAGCAAGGAGGCGCTGACGGCGCTGCGCGGGGCCCTGGATGCCTTGCGCAACACCGACGACAGCGCGCCCCGCACCCCGACGGCGGGCCTGGCCCAGCTGGACGAACTGGTCGACAGCGTGCGCGCGGCGGGCATCGAGGTGAACCTGCGCGTCGACGGCCAGGCGGCACCGCTGGATCCCGCGGTGGACCTGGCGGCGCTGCGCATCATCCAGGAGTCGCTGACCAACGTGCTGCGCCACTCGGGCGCCACCCGCGCCGACGTCACCATCGACTATGGAGACAGGCTCACGATCGCCGTGTCCGACAACGGAACGGGCGGCGTGCCCATCCCCGGCAACGGGCTGACAGGCATGAGCGAACGCGCCGTCGCCGTCGGCGGCGACTGCACGGCGGGGCCCAACCCCGGCGGCGGCTTCACCGTGTCGGCGCGGCTGCCCCGGTAGGTTTGTGACGTGACCCAAGATCAGATTCGCGTGGTGCTCGCCGACGATCAGGCCCTGGTGCGCGCGGGATTCCGTGCACTGCTGGACTCCTGTGAGGACATCACCGTGGTGGCCGAGGCCAGCGACGGCGCCGAGGCCGTGGAGGCGATCAAGCGCCACGTGCCCGACGTCGCGCTGATGGACATCCGCATGCCTGGCCTGGACGGGCTGTCGGCCACCGCGCGCATCGGCGCCGACCCCGCACTGGAGGACGTCCGCATCGTCATCCTGACCACCTTCGATCTCGACGAGTACGTCTTCGAGGCGCTGCGCTCGGGCGCCAGCGGCTTCCTCGTCAAGGACACCGAACCCGTCGAGCTGCTCCAGGCGGTGCGGGTCGTGGCCCGCGGCGACGCCCTGCTGTCCCCAGGCGTCACCAAGCGCCTGGTCGCCGAGTTCGCCCAGCGCGCCAAGGAACCCATCTCCGACAAGCGCCTCAAGCTGCTGACGGATCGCGAACGCGAGGTGGTCGCCTTGGCGGGCAACGGTTTGTCGAACGAGGAGATCGCGAAGAAGCTGTTCCTGTCCCCCGCCACCGCCAAGACCCACGTCAGCCGCGCCATGGTGAAGCTGCACGCCCGCGATCGGGCTCAGCTGGTGGTGTTCGCGTACGAGTCGGGCCTGGTCCGCCCTGGCTGGCTCGGTTAGGGCGTGTTGGGGGATCCACTTCCGTGGCGAGCGGTTTCCCAATGGATTCGTGCCGACAACGCGGCCAGGCGCCATCGGGGCGCCGCGCAGCAGGAAACGGGATCCCCCAACACGCCCTAAGACTCGCGGCGGCTCCAGCCGCTCTCGTCGGGGTACTGCCGTCCCCAGTACGACACGTGAACCTCGGAAAGCCTGCGGCTCAAGCACTTCGTGGGATCGGCGGGGTCGGGCACACCGACCTCGACATCGGGCCCCCACAACGCCAGGCGCTCGCGACAGATGCCGCATGGCGCCAGGATCACGGGCGCGTCGAACAGCGGATCGCGTGCGACGCACACGGAGTCGGTGACGGCGACGTTCTTCGTGAACGCCTGGATGAAGCCGCCCGTCTCGTGGCACAGGGTGACGCCGCCATTGATGTTCTCGAACGCGACGCTGGTGAAGATCTCCCCGTTCGCGCCCCGCACGGCGGCCGCGCCGCCCTCGGGGTCGTCGGGATGGCGCTCATCCATCTGCGCGACCGCCGCGTCCACCAGCTCCTGATCTACCGCCATGATCCGTCCCTTCGAGAAGTCGGCAGGCAGCGTAACGCGCGTCGATAACGTGGGCAAACGAATTGGCGAGCGAAGGTCGCCCCCCGCGGGTGCGGGGAGCAGACCCGGTATTTGACCTCGGTCTCCCGCATCGCGGGTTCACCCCCGCGCATGCGGGGAACAGTGGGTCCTGGCCGCGCAGGTGGTCACCGGCGATGGTTCACCCCCGCGCATGCGGGGAACAGACTTCTTTACCTGCATCTGCTCAAGTGGTCCCCGTCATTGTGCATCACTTCGGATTCACCGCTCGTCCGTCTTCCCAAAGTGATGTCGCCCCAGGCGCGCCTACCCCCGCCGTGGTAGCCCAACTGCCTCCCGTCGCCCGACGTCACCAGGGGTGGAAATGCGGAGAGTTGGTGTCACAACCACACAACACCTGGAGTTGATTTCCATGAACACCATCACCACCGCGATGTCCACTGGCCTCGCCCACTGGGGCCACTACGGCTGGGGCGGCGGGCCCTGGTTCCTGCTGTTCCCGCTGTTCTGGATCGCCGTCATCGTCGTGATCGCCGCCGTGTTCCGCCGCAAGCGCGGTGGGTGGCACTACAACCATGGCGCCGAGGGCGTGCTGCGGGAGCGGTTCGCTAAGGGCGAGATCTCCGAGGAGGAGTATCGGCAGCGGCTGGAAGTGTTGCGCGCCAAGAACTGAATCTTGAGTTAGCCGAGATGCCGATGGCCCGAGGGGTCATCGGCTCTTTGGCGCCCGCGCTCGGTGTTGACGTACCCGCGTGGTTCGATGTGCGTCGGTATTCAGGAGGGAATCATGATCAAACATGTCACTGCCAGCGCTTTTGTCTTTCATCGCGGCGAGGCGGGTTGGCGCACGGGGCTGATCAGGCACCCGATCTTCGACCGTTGGCTGATGCCTGGGGGCCACGTCGAGGACGACGAGAATCCGCAGCAGAGCGTGGTGCGCGAGGTCGTCGAGGAGACGGGCTTGGAGGGCGTGCGGTTGTGGTCGCCGCCGTCGCCGCTGCCCGCGGTGCCCGATTCGGAGACCGCGACCCACGTGGCGATGCCGCTGTGGATCGTCGAGCACCCCGTTCCCGACGGCGACAACCACCTGCGCGAAACGCACGTCCACGTCGACCACAAGTACCTGGCGATCGCGGACGATCCGACGCCGCGACACACGCCCGACCATCCCTTCGCCTGGTATACGCAGGACGACCTCGCGACCCTGCACACCTTCGACGACATCCGTCACCACCTGGGGGTGCTGTTTCCCGCCGTCGACGGGCTGGCCGCGGAGCTGTCGAACGCGTCCTAGCCCAGGACCGTGTCTATCTCGGCGAGTTCCAGGTCGGTGAAGTCGAGGTTGTCGACGGCGCCGATGTTGGTCTCGAGCTGGGCCACGCTGCTGGCGCCGATGATCAGGCTGGTCATGCGGGGGTCGCGCAGCGCCCAGGCCAGGGCGAGCTGGGCCAGGGACTGGCCGCGCCGCTGGGCGATCTCGCCGAGCGCTCGGACCTTGTCCATGGTGTCGTCCGACAGGTCGGATTCGTTGAGGAACTGGCTGGTGCGCACCCGAGAGTCGGCGGGGATGCCGCCCAGGTAGCGGTCGGTGAGCAGGCCCTGCGCCAGGGGGCTGTAGGCGATGCAGCCCGCGCCCGCCGATTCCAGCGTCCCCAGTAGATTGTCCTCTTCGGTCCAGCGGTTGAACATCGAGTAGGACGGCTGGTCGATGAGCAGAGGCGTGCCCAGGTCCTTGAGGATCTTGGCGGCCTCGGCGGCCTGGGCGGCGTTGTAGTTGGAGATGCCCGCGTACAGGGCCTTTCCCGAGCGGACGATGGCGTCGAGCGCGCCCATGGACTCGGCGATCGGCGTCTCGGGGTCGGGGCGGTGGTGATAGTAGATGTCCACATAGTCCAGTCCCATGCGGCGCAGCGACTGGTCGAGCGAGGCCACCAGGTACTTGCGCGATCCGCCGTCGCCGTAGGGGCCGTCCCACATTCCCCAGCCCGCCTTGGACGAGATGACCAGCTCGTCGCGGTACGGCTTGAAATCGGTGGCCAGGACGCGTCCGAAATTCTCCTCGGCCGAGCCAGGAGGGGGCCCGTAGTTGTTCGCCAGATCGAAATGGGTCACTCCCAGGTCGAAGGCGCGGCGCAGGATCGAGCGCTGCGTCTCCAGGGGACGCTCGTGGCCGAAGTTGTGCCACAGGCCCAGCGAGATCACGGGCAGTTTCAGTCCGCTGCGTCCGCTGCGGCGGTACGGCATCGAGGCGTAGCGGTCGTTTACGGCGAGATACGTCATGGCGCCGAGCCTAACCGCCGACCCGTCACCCGCGGTGCATCCGCCGCACCGCCAGCTCGGCCAGCAGCGCCGCCGCGTCGGCCACGTGTGCGTCGTCGAACGACGACAGCGGCGAGTGGTTGGACGGGGCGTCGGCGAGGTCGGGCGAGGTGCTGGTCCCCAGGAACACGTAGCAGCCGGGCACGTTGTGCAGCACCCGCGAGAAGTCCTCCGAGCCCATCAGCGGCTCCTCCAGGTGCTCGTAGCGTTCGGCGCCGAAGACCTCGCGAACCGTGTCGGCCACGAAAGCGGACTCGGCGGCGTCGTTGATGGTGGCGGGGTATTCCCTGTCGTAACGGACCTCGGCGGTCAGCCCGTGGGCGGTGGCGATGTCGTCGCACAGCTTGACGGCGAGCCGCTCCGCCTGGTCGCGGGCGTCGGCGGAGTACGTCCGCACGGTCGCCTCGAAGCGCGCCCGCGCGGGAATGATGTTGCGGCGGGTGCCCGCGTGGAAGGTGCCCACGGTGATGACCACGGGCTCGAACGGGCTGAAGCGGCGGGTGGTCAGGGTTTGCAGCGCCGTCACCATTTCGCAGGCCACGGGTATCGGGTCCAGCGAGTCCTGCGGGGTGGAACCGTGCCCGCCCTTGCCGACCACGGTGACGAACAGGCCGTCGGACGCCGCCATCAGGCGGTCGGGGCGCGTGCTGAACACGCCGCGGGGGAACGAGCCCGAGAACACGTGGATGCCGTACGCCGCGTCGGCGGGACGGCCCGCCGCCGTCAGCACGCCCTCGTCGATCATGTGCGCCGCCCCGTCCAGGCCCTCCTCGCCGGGCTGAAACATGAAGACCACGTCCCCCGCCAGCTCCTCCGAGTGCGCGCACAGCAGCCGCGCCGCGCCCACCAGGCCCGCCGTGTGCAGGTCGTGGCCGCAGGCGTGCATCGCTCCCTCGTGGATGGATCGATAGTCCACATCGACCTCTTCGGTGATGGGCAGCGCGTCCATGTCGCCCCGCAGCAGCACCACGGGCCCTGGCGCGCCGCCGCGCAGCACGGCCGTCACCGACGACAACCCTTGCCCCACGGCGATTTCCAGCGGCAGCCCCTCGAGCGCGTCCAGCACCGTGCGCTGGGTGAGCGGCAGGTCCAGGCCGATCTCGGGAATGCGGTGCAGCTCACGTCTCAGTGTGGACAGTTCCTCGGCGATGGCGTGGGCTTCGGCGCGCAGGTTCATCCGTCGAATCCTAATCGCGGTTCACCCCGATCGCGCTGGTCGAGCGCGGCCTGAGCGTTCGCGCAAAGCACTTGCGCGAACGGGGGACCTCGGGTGGAATCTCCGATGGACAGGGGGTTACCGTCTGACGGTCGATCAAGATCGGGAAACCAAAAGGAGCGGCCAAGTGGGGTTCAGCGAAACCGTCGAGATTCGCGGTCACATTCTCGACTCGGGCATCCTGGCGCGGGTGCTGGACGACGTCCTGGAGTACTCCAGCGACTACCGCATCGAGCGCCTCGACGTGGGACGCACCCACACCGACGAGTCGTACGTCAAGATCACCGTCCTCAACGACGACCACGAGCAGCTCGACCGCATCGTGATGCGGCTGCAAACCCACGGCGCCAACAAGATCGACCCCGGCCAGGCCCTGCTGCGTCCCGCGCCGCACGACGGCGTCTTCCCCGAGGACTTCTACTCGACCACCAACCTCGACACCCGCGTCCGCACGGACACGACGTGGCTGACGGTCGCCAACCCCGAGATGGACTGCGGCATCATCATCGACGGCGACTCCGCCCGCACCCTCCCCGTCTCGGACGTCCGCGCGGGCGAGCTCGTCGTGTGCGGCTCGGGCGGCATCAAGGTGGTCCCCCTGCCCGAACCCGAGCGCGGCGACCCCTCCGAGCCCAGCTTCGAGTTCATGTCCTCCGACGTCTCGAGCGAAAAACCCCAGGCCCTGCTGGTGCGCCAGGTCGCCGAGCGGATGCGCGAGGTCAAGGCCCGCGGCGAGAAGATCCTGTGGGTCGGCGGCCCCGCCATCGTCCACACGGGAGCGGCCCCCGCCCTGGTCGCGCTCATCGAAGACGGCTACGTGGACGTCCTGTTCGCGGGCAACGCCCTTGCCGCCCACGACATCGAGTCGGCCCTGTACGGCACCTCCCTGGGCGTCGACCTCGACAAGGGACACGGCGTCCCGCACGGCCACGAGCACCACATCCGCGCCATCAACCGCATCCGCGGCTGCGGCTCGATCGCCGACGCCGTCAGCGAGGGCGTGCTGCGTTCGGGCGTGATGCACGCGCTCGTCAACAAGGGCAAGCGCTTCGTCCTGGTCGGTTCGGTGCGCGACGACGGCCCGCTCCCCGACGTCTACACCGACGTGATCGACGGCCAGCGCGCCATGCGCGAATGCCTCGGCGGCGTGGGCTTCGCGATCATGGTGGCGACCATGCTGCACTCGATCGCCACGGGCAACATGCTGCCCGCCTCGGTGCCGCTGGTCAGCGTCGACATCAACCCCGCCACGGTCACCAAGCTGGCCGACCGCGGTTCGGCACAGGCCACGGGCATCATCACCGACATCGGCCTGTTCTGCGAGCAGCTCGCCACCGAATTGGTCGTCGGCTATAAACGCGACTGATTTGAGGCTTGCTGGTTACAGCCTTTTCGCCGTAAATTGACATCCCGCGATATGTCGATTTATGGAGGCGTGTGGTGCCCGAATTTTCTCGCCGATCGATGCTCAAGGCCAGTGCCGTCACGGGACTGGGTCTAGCTGCGGCAACGCTCGCCGCTGGAGTAGCCACCGCCGACCCCAAACCGCGCCCGCGCGCATGGCAGGTCGGCGATACGGCGTATGTGGATGTCGCCGTGGCGACATTGTGGGTCAACGCCAAAAAGGATCGCAAGGTGGACGCCCCCTCCACAACGAATCCCGTGGACATGCGGGCCTGGACCAAGGCGATGACGCTGAAGCAGCGCCACTGGCTGGTCGGAAACCTCGAGACCGCGGCGCTGCTGGGGCAGACGGTGACGATCACGGACGTCGACGGCGCGTGGGTCAAGGTCGTGGTCCACGACCAGCCGACGCCGCGCGACCCGCGCGGCTACCCGGGCTGGATGCCGAGCGTCCAGCTGACGGACAAGGCGCTCGCCGACGGGAAGTTCGCGCAGGTGAAGTCGGCGACGACGTGGTTGTACGACGACTCGGGTCTGGGCAAGAAGTTCATGGAGATCAGCTACTGCACCAGGCTTCCCGTGGTGGACGCGTCCACGACCGCGGTGAAGGTGTCGACGCCAACGGACGGCGACAAGTGGGTCGCCACAAGCGATGTGGACGTCTATGCGACCGCAGACGACATTCCGAAGCCGAGCGGCGCCGACCTGGTGGCCGACGCGAAGATGTTCCTCGGGTTGCCTTATCTGTGGGCGGGGGTGTCGGGCTTCGGGTTCGACTGCAGCGGGTACACGCATTCGCTGTATCGCGTGCACGGCATCACGATCCCCCGCGACGCGGGCGACCAGAAGGACGCGGGCACGCCCGTGAACGCCGACTCGCTGGTAGCTGGCGACCTGCTCTTCTACGGCACCAGCTACATCCACCACGTCGGGATGTGCATCGGCGACGGCAAGATCATCGACGCGCGGACGAACACCGATACGACGGAGCAGGTCATCGAGATCGTCCCGATCGCCGACCACCCGTACGCGGATGAGTTCGCGGGGGCGGTGCGGTACCTGGTTTAGGGGTTCCTCAACGCCAACCCCGCGTGGGCGGGAACCAAACCGAGCGATGCTAACTCCATTGTGCTCACTTTGGTTCACCTCCGTGCGCGCGGATGAATCGTCCAAGGGTGCCAAGCGCCCCGCGTCTACCCCAAACTCAGCATCGCTGGCCCCCCAACTATTCAAGAGCCCCTGTTCGGTCTCCGGCGGGGACAGTGACACGACTCTTCAACCCAATCGGGAGGTCCGTACCGTCGCCTGTCCGTCGATCCAGATCAGCTCAAGCCCGCCCTCTGGTGCCTGAGGGAAGTACTTGCGAATGTCCTCGGCCGTGCTGAGCTGCCACCGTTGGTCGCCCCGAACGGACTCGACGACCACCTCGCCTTGTCCATAGTCGAACCCCCATGCCAGTATCGCGGAGTTCTTTGTCTGCGGATCGTGCCCCACGACGCCGAACCGCAACGGCGCCTGCGCCGTCACCATTCTGCGCACTTCGGTGTTCCATTGCGGACTACCGAAGGTGGGTAGTGTGTGAAAGCTGTGTCCGTTGGCCATGAGAATCTTCCCTCCAGGAGGATCGGTGATGCTCTCAGGGGAGATCATATGTTAGACGTCTAATAAAACAGCTAGCAAAACTGTCGTGTTCCTGACAGTGCTAGGGGTAAGGCTGTTCTCGGAGCCCTAGTAGAAGATGTACTGAAAGGCGTAGAAGGGGATTTCAGACATGCCAGGACGTATCGACCCGATCGCTCGACGATGGTTGCTTGGCGGTGAGATAGCGCGTCGTCGCGAGGCCAGCGGGTTGTCGCTTGCCGAAGTCGCGAGCGCGTCTGGGTTGACACGGGCGAAGCTTGGGCATTGGGAGACAGGGCGCCATGCACCAACCCGAGAAGACCTTCGAAAAATGCTGGAAACGTGCAGGGTCGCGGAGAGCGACATCGAGCTGCTTGATGATCTCGCGTCGCGGTCTCAAGGCAAACCGTGGTGGGATCGATGGAACGGGGTCGTGTCAAGTTGGCTTGGCCTGTACCTGGGGTTGGAAGGCATGGCCACCACCGTGTTCGCATATGAGCCTGTACTGATCCCAGGACTTCTTCAAACCACCGACTACGCAAACGAGCTGACGGCCAAGGCGATCTTGGTGCGTGGTGACGACATTGATCGGTTCGTTGAACTCAGGATGGCCAGGGCCGAGCGTTTGACGATGGAACCTAGGTTGAACTATCACGTGGTGATTGAGGAAGCCGCGTTTCGACGTCGAACCAAGAACGCTCGCACCATGCGAGACCAGTGCGCTCACCTCCTGGAATTGACCAAACAGAACAACGTGCTGATTCAAGTTCTTCAGTCGGATCGTGGCCTGCACCCCGCGACATCTATGGGCCAGTATGTGATTTTGGACTTTGAAGGCCTGGGCGGCGTTGCTTACCGTGAACTGTATGACGATGCCGTGTTCATTCGAGACCGTGACAAGCTGAAGTCTTACAGGCTCGCAGCTGGGCACGCGAAGTCTGAAGCCTTGTCCCCGAAGGAATCCCGAGCGTTCATTGCCAAACTTAGGAAGGAACTGACGTGACATCCACCGTGTTCACCCCCCACACGGATGTCGTCTGGCGCAAGAGCAGCTACACGGCAGAAAACGGCACATGCGTTGAGTCTGGAGTCATTGGCGCGCACCATGTCGCGGTTCGTGATAGCAAAGATCCTGACGGTGGCGTCCTTACGATGACCTCCGCCGAATGGCGCGACTATCTAGCATCCGTCGCATCGGGAGCGTTTGATCGCCGAACGGACACCAACTAGCCCACGCCCACCGACGACGCCCTGGTGAACCGCCCTTGGTGAGTTTCAAGTTGTCGCGGGTACCGATCGCTCCGCTCACGCGGAAGTGACCCGAGCACACCAGGGGCGTGCTTGTGGAACATGTGGGACGCTCCGCAAACGCGGGGCTCCCTACCTCCGCGCCAGATCGGCCGCGCCGATGATGCCCGCCTCGGGGCCCATCTCGGCGGCGACGATCTCGGCGGCGGGGAACCGACCCCGCGCGTTCAGCACCGCGTTGTAGCGCTCCCGAGCGGGCGTCAGCAGCAACTCCCCCGCGTTGATGACTCCCCCGCCGATGATGATCACGTCGGGGTCGAGCAGCTGGACGATGTCGGCCAGCGCCTCGCCGAGGTAGCCGCCCGCCTTGTTGAAGGCGCCCAACGCGATCGGGTCGCCCTTGCGGGCGGCGTTGGTGACCATGGGGCCCGTGATCGCGGCGGGGTTGGCGTCGGCGTGTTCGAGCAGCTGGCGCGCCTCGTTGGGGTGGGTCAGGGCGTCCTGGCGGGCGAATCGGACCAGGGCGTTGCCGCTGGCGTACTGCTCCAGGCATCCCGAGCGCCCGCAGCCGCAGGTCACCCCGTCGGGTACGGCGAGGGTGTGGCCGAATTCGGCGGCGATGCCGTGGGCGCCGCGCACCAGCTGTCCCTCGAGGACGATGCCGCCGCCGATACCCGTGCCGACGGTGAACAGCGTGGCGCTGTTGGCCTTGCGGCCCGCGCCGAAGCGGAATTCCGCCCAGGTGGCGACGTTGGCGTCGTTTTCCACCACGACGGGGATGTCGACCTCGGACATGATCGAGTCGCGCAGCGGTTCGTCGCGCCAGGCGAGGTTCGGTGCGAACAGGACGGTCGAGCGCTTCTCGTCGATCCAGCCCGCCGCGCCGATGCCGATGGCGTCGACGTCGTGGTCGGCGCGCAGTTCCCTGATGATCTGGGCGATCACCGCGCGGATCTGGGCGGGGTCCTGGGCGGGGCTGGGGCGCAGGGTGGTGGTGAGGACCTTGCCCTCGGCGTCCACCACGCCCCCGAGCACCTTGGTGCCGCCGATATCGACACCGATCGTCAAGCCGCTGCTCATCGCGTGCCCTCCACTCGCTTCTTCAGTTCCTTGAGGGCCGAGTCCATGATGATCTTCTCGGCCTTGCGCTTGAACATGCCGAGCATCGGAATGCTCAAGTCGACCGCGAGAGTGTAAGTCACTCGGGTGGTGCCGTCGCCTTGATCGTCCAAGTCGTAGGAACCGGTCTGGGCCTTTTGCACCGAGGAGGGCTTGTCGAGAGTCCAGCTGATGCGGTTGAGGTCCTCGGAGTAGTCGTACCGCAGCTCGTAGGTGTCCTTGAAGATGCCCGCGTCGATGCGGAACTTGACCAGGTGGCCGTAGCCGTCCTCGAATTCCTCGAGGACCTCGGTGGACTGCATGCCGCTGATCCACTCGGGATAGGCGCCGAATTCCGCGATGACCTCCGCGATCCGTGCGCTCGGCGCATCGATCACGATGGATTGAGTCGATGAGTCCACCATGAAGCGACACCCTACCCGCAGCCCGCTTCACAGTCGTCCTTGAGGCTCATGAGGACTGTGGACATTCGAGTGCGCGTTCGCCTGCTCAGCCAGGCGGCGCGCCATCCCGACCAGGGTTTGGCGCGGCGGTCGACGCGGGCGAAGGCGTGGAGGACGCACCCGTCGGCGCTGAGCCGTTGGATCCACACCTCGGTGCTGCCGTCGACGCGGGTGTCGTCCAGCGACCAGCGGATGCCCTCCAGGCCGCGCTCCTCGCCGACCCGTACCATCCATTGTGGCCATAGGGCGGCGGCCAGGCCGCGATCGGCGACGCGTGGCGCCACGACGGCGGCGGGCGCGTGCACGTATGTTTCAACAATGAGATCGATCTGTGGCACGGCTGTATCCTCCACCGGGCTGTACAACCCACCGTACCCGGCGGTAACGTGCTGATGTGTCCCGCTGATGTCCACGGAATTTCGCGTCGATCACTCCTCGCCGCGAACGCAAGCCAATGGAGGCGCGCCGTGCGCGAATTTGCCGTACCCGCGGTCGTCGAGATCCCCGACGACCACAACACGACCACGCACCTGTGGACGAACACCGCGAATTATCCCGACCGCGCGATCTTCGCGCTGCCCGACGGCGACGGTTGGCACGACATCAGCTTCACCGAGTTCCGCGACCGGGTGGTGGCCGTGGCGCGCGGCCTGGCCGCGTCGGGAGTCGGCCCCGGGGACCGGGTGGCGTTGTTCAGCCGCACCCGTTTCGAGTGGACCCTGTTCGACTACGCGATCTGGACGGCGGGCGCGGTCACGGTTCCCGTGTACGACTCGTCCAGCGCCGAGCAGGTGAGGTGGATTCTGTCGGACTCCGGCGCGGTGGCCTGCGTCAGCGAGACCACCGCCAACACCGCCACCGTGGAGTCCGTGCTGTCGTCGATCCCGGACGTCAAGCAGCTGTGGACGATCGACGACGGCGCTGTCGACACGCTCACCGAGGCCGGCACGAGCACCTCGATCGACATCGAGGAGCGCCGCACCTCGCGCCGCGCCGACGACCTGGCCACGATCGTCTACACCTCGGGCACGACGGGGCGCCCCAAGGGCTGCATGCTGACCCACCGCAACCTGGTCGCCGACATCTCCAACATCCTGCCCGAGCTGCGGTCGATGTTCCGCGAGGACGCCTCCACCCTGATGTTCCTGCCGCTGGCGCACGTGTTGGCCCGCATCATTCAGGTCGGGACCATCCAGTCGCGGGTGCGGGTCGGGCACATCTCCGACCCCAAGCACCTGGTCGACACGATGCCGGGCTTTCGTCCCGACTTCGTCATCGCGGTGCCCAGGGTGTTCGAGAAGGTCTACAACGGCGCCGAGCAGAAGGCCGTCGACGGCGGCAAGGGGAAGATCTTCGCCGCGGCGACCCGCACCGCCATCGCCTACTCCAAGGCCCTGGACGCGGGCGGCCCCGGGCGGCTGCTTCGCTTGAAGCACAGCCTGTTCGACAGGCTCGTCTACAGCAAGATCCGCGAGGTGATGGGCGGACGATGTCACTCCGCGATCTCCGGCGGCGCGCCGTTGGGCGAGCGGCTGGCGCACTTCTTCCGCGGCGTCGGCGTGACCATTTACGAGGGCTACGGCCTGTCCGAGACCTCGCCGGTGGTGGCGCTCAACCTGGACACCGCCCACCGGGTCGGCACCGTCGGCAAGCCGATCCCGGGTACGTCCATCCGCATCGCCGACGACGGCGAGCTGCTCATCAAGGGCCCCCAGGTCTTCGCCGGTTACTGGCAGAACGATGCCGCCACCGCCGAGGTGATGGACGACGAGGGCTGGTTCCACTCCGGCGACATCGCCGAGATCGACGCCGACGGCTTCCTGAAGATCACCGGCCGCAGCAAGGAAATCATCGTCACCGCCGGCGGAAAGAACGTCGCCCCCGCCCCCATGGAGGACGTGGTGCGCGCCCACCCGCTGGTGGGTCAGTGCCTGGTCGTCGGCGACGGCAAGCCCTTCGTGTCGGCCCTGGTCTCGCTGGACCCCGAGGCGCTGCCGGGCTGGCTCCAACGCCACGACAAGTCCGCCGATCTCACCATCGCCGACCTCGCCGAGGACGCCGAGCTG
>NZ_DASQPW010000028.1:0-15397 GCF_035643755.1 Stackebrandtia sp.
CGGAGGATTCCGCGGCGGCGGCCGTCCCGGCGGCGGAGCCCGCAGCCGTGGCGGCAACGCGGCTGGAGCCTTCGGCCGACCGGGCGGACGCCCGGCGCGCGGCCGCAAGTCGAAGCGGCAGCGCAGGGCGGAGTACGACAACCTCTCCGCCCCGACCATGGGTTCGGGCGCGCCGCGCGGCCAGGGCCAGACCATCCGGCTGCCCCGTGGAGCATCCCTTTCGGACTTCGCCGACAAGGTGAACGCCGTGCCGGGTTCGCTCGTGCAGGAGCTGTTCGGCCTCGGCGAGATGGTGACCGCCACGCAGTCGGTGTCGGACGACATCATGCAGCTGCTCGGCGAGCACCTGGGCTTCGTCGTCGAGATCGTGTCGCCGGAGGAAGAGGACCGCGAACTGTTGGCGCAGTTCGGCATCGACCTCGAGGACGAGTCCGACCACGGCGAGGCGGTCGCCCGCCCGCCGGTGGTGACCGTCATGGGTCACGTCGACCACGGTAAGACGAAACTGCTGGACGCCATCCGGCGCACCAACAAGGTCGAGTCCGAGGCCGGCGGCATCACCCAGCACATCGGCGCCTACCAGGTCCACGTCGAGCACGAGGACAAGGACCGGGCGATCACGTTCATCGACACCCCGGGCCACGAGGCGTTCACCGCCATGCGTGCCCGCGGCGCCAACGTCACCGACATCGTGGTGTTGGTGGTCGCCGCCGACGACGGCGTGATGCCCCAGACCATCGAGGCGCTGAACCACGCCAAGGCCGCCGACGCCCCCGTGGTGGTGGCGGTCAACAAGATCGACAAGGAGGGCGCCAACCCGGACAAGGTGCGCCAGCAGCTCACCGAGTACGGACTGGTGGCCGAGGAATACGGCGGAGAGACGATGTTCGTCAACGTCGCCGCCAAGCCCGGCACCAACATCGAGGCGCTGCTGGAGGCGATCCTGCTGACCGCCGACGCCTCGCTGGAGCTCACCGCTCCGGTCGACGGGCACGCCCAGGGCGTCGCGATCGAGGCCCACCTGGACAAGGGACGCGGCCCGGTGGCCAGCGTTCTGGTCCAAAAGGGAACGTTGCGGGTCGGCGACTCGATCGTGGCCGGGGGTGCCCACGGGCGCGTCCGCGCCATGCTCGACGAGTTCGGCAAGCGCGTCAAGGAGGCGACCCCGTCGCGTCCGGTGCAGGTGCAGGGTCTGACCGCGGTGCCCGGCGCCGGCGACACGTTCCTGGCCGCCGACGACGACCGGACGGTCCGCCAGATCGCCGAGCAGCGCCAGGCGCGCCGTCGCGCGGCCCTCCAGGCCACGCGGGTGGGTCGGGCCACGCTCGAGACGCTCATGGAGCGCATCGCCGAGGGTGAGAAGGCGACCCTGTCGCTCATCATCAAGGGTGACGGCTCCGGTTCGGTGGAGGCGCTGGAAGAGGCGCTGGTCAAGCTGGACATCCCCGAAGAGGTCCAGCTGCGGATCATCCACCGCGGCGTCGGCGCCATCACCGAAAACGATGTCAACCTGGCCAGCGCGTCCTCGGACTCCACGGCCACCATCATCGGTTTCAACGTCCGGGCCGAGGGCCGGGTCAAGGAGATGGCGGCTCGCGAGAACGTCGACATCCGGTACTACACGGTCATCTACCAGGCGATCGACGAGATCGAGGCGGCCCTGAAGGGCATGCTGAAGCCGGAGTACGAGGAGATCGAGCTGGGCAGCGCGGAGATCCGCGAGGTCTACCGGTCCTCCAAGTTCGGCAACATCGCCGGTTCGATGGTGCGCAGCGGCGTCATCAAGCGCAACACCAAGGCGCGCTTGCTGCGCGACGGCGCGGTCGTGTCCGACAACCTGGAGATCACCTCGCTGCGGCGCTTCAAGGACGACGCCACCGAGGTCCGCGAGGGCTTCGAGTGCGGTATCACCCTGAAGAACTACAACGACATCGCCGTGGGCGACGTCATCGAGACCTGGGAGATGCGCGAGAAGGTTCGCGACTGATCCCGATCACGTAGCAGGGGGGCGGGCCGATCGGCCCGCCCCCTTCGCGTTGTCTCGTCGCCGGTTCAGGAATCCAGGCTCGCGGCGATCGCGGTGGCCTCGTCCACGCCGGGCCCCGGCTGCGGCACGAACACCGCGCGCCGGTAGTACGCCAGCTCGCGGATGCTCTCCTTGATGTCGGCCAGCGCCCGGTGCGCCATCCCCTTGGCGGGCTGGGCGAAGTAGACCCGGGGATACCAGCGGCGGGTGAGTTCCTTCACGGACGACACGTCCACCATCCGGTAGTGCAGGTGCGCGTTCAGCGCGGGCATGTCGCGGGCCAGGAAGCCCCGGTCGGTGCCGATGGAGTTGCCGCACAGCGGGGCGGTGCCCGGCTCGGGGATGTGGGTGCGCACGTAGTCCAGCACCTGCTTCTCGGCCTGCGACACCGACAGGGTGGACGCCCGCACCTCCTCGGTGAGACCGGAGGACGCGTGCATGTCCCGCACCACGTCCACCATGGCATCCAGAATGGAGTCCTCGGTGTGTATGACCAGATCCAGGCCGTCGTCCAGCACGTTGAGGTCGCTGTCGGTGACCAGCACCGCGACCTCGATGAGGGCGTCGCGGGCCAGGTCCAGGCCGGTCATCTCGCAGTCAATCCACACCAGTCGATCGTTCATGCCGCCCACCATACGTGGGATGGTTCACGCCTCCGGATCGGAGCCGACGGGGTGCGCGGCGTGATCGACGCCCTATTGATATCGACTGTCAACCTTTTGCCGGTACAGCGCGTGTACCTGTATGTAGAAAGAGTCCGCAACGTCGCGACTCACCCGATAGAAGTGATGGATTTCGCACGGATGTCATACCAACCGGTACCGGACGTCGTACTAACGGACCGAAGCTACCACCAAGTTGGTGTTGATTCCAAAGCTGGAAGCCGATCGCGGAATCAACGCGCCGGGTTCACTGTTATGACAGGTAACCGCCGGTGCGGTGGGGGACGAGAAGGCTGGAGGAGACCTTGAGCGTAGAAACGACGACTGCGATTCGCACAGACGAGGTTGCCGAAGAGCGAGACCTGGTCGGTGTGTACCTGCACGAGATCTCGAAGACGCCGCTGCTCGACGCGGCGGCCGAAGTGGATCTCGCCAAGGCCGTGGAGGCCGGCCTTTACGCGCAGCGCCTGATTGAAGAGGAGACGCTGCCGGAGGGGGTCTCGGCGACGGAACTAGGCCGGTTGGTCTTCGACGGCCAAAAAGCCAAGGAACAGTTCATCAAGGCCAACCTGCGGTTGGTGGTGTCGATCGCTCGACGCTACGTCCGCAGCGGCATGCCCATGCTCGACCTGATCCAGGAAGGCAACACCGGCCTGGTGCGGGCGGTGGAGAAGTTCGATTACCAGCGAGGCTTCAAGTTCTCCACGTACGCCACCTGGTGGATTCGTCAGGCGATCAGCCGGGCGATCGCCCAGCAGGAACGCACCGTTCGGCTTCCGGTTCACCTGGTCGAGGACGTCAACCGGATGCGCAACACCGCCCGTCAACTCACCCGCGAATTGGGCGCCGACCCCGAGCCCGAGCAGATCGCCAACGCGCTGGGCGTCACCGTCGAGCGCGTCAACGAGCTGATCCGTTGGTCTCAGGACACTGTGTCGTTGGACACCCCAATTGGCGATGACGGCGACACCAACCTCGGCGACCTGGTCGCCGACTCCGACGAGCCCACCCCTGAAGACGTGGTCATCGCCGGAATGGAACGCGAGCGCATCGACATGATGCTCGGTCACCTCGACGAGCGCTCCGCCGGGATCGTCAAGGCCCGCTACGGGCTGGAGGACGGCCGGGAGCACTCGCTCACCGAGGTGGCGCACCGTTTCGCGCTGTCGCGGGAGCGGATTCGTCAGCTGGAGATCCAGGCGCTGGCCCGGCTGAAGGAGCTGGCCAGCGACGGGGGATTCAACAACGAACGCCGCATGGGGGCGGCGGCATAGTTCGTCCATGTAGTACATAGCTTTAGCCAGGAGGGCGGCAGTCGGTTTCACCGGCTGCCGCCTTTGTCGTGCGTGGCGAATCTGGGCAATGCCCAGGTACGCCAGCCGGGCGACATTGCCACCACCCTGCGCTCGTGCCACATTGACTACACCGGTATCGCCGTATGTCCACCGATCGGGCCATCCGAGCCGCCCGATCTGACGAGCGGCGGTCGTGCGGCGAGCGCGACGCGCTCGCCGCGCCCGAACATTCCAGGAAGGACTTCTATGAGACTGCGCGCCAAAAAGCGCACCGTCGCCATCACGGCGGCCAGCATCGTGGCGATGGGCACGGTCGCCGTCGGCGTTCCCCTCGCCTTCGCCGACAGCGGCCCGAGCGCCGCGTCCCACTACTACGTCGAGATCGGCGGCACCGGGGCCGCGCTGGCGCAACCCGACTGCACCAAGACCTTCGGCTTCGCCAACGACAATCTGGCGGGAGGCAAGCCCGTCAAGATCTGTTACCCGGCGAGCTTCGGACCGCTGCAGGCCGGTGACGGCAGTATCCCGGGACCCGGCGCCCCGAGCTACGAGGACAGCGTCAAGCAGGGCGTGGACGCCACGATGAAGGCCATCGAGGACATCCACGCCAATGAGCCGGACGCCACGATCACCGTGGCCGGCTACTCGCAGGGTGCCGACGTGGGCGACCGGGTTCTGGAGCGCATCGCGGGCGGCAAGACCGACATCCCCGCGGAGCTGATGTCCGGCAAGCTCTACGCCGACCCGCGGCAGCCCGACACAGGGATCTGGGCGAAGGTTCCCGCCGGCACCAACATCGCGGGCATCGTCTCCCCGGGTCCCGCCCCAGCCGAGCTGCCGGGCATCCCGGTGGAGCGGCACTGCATCCACTCGGACGGCGTGTGCGACGCGACCTCCCTGGACTCCTTCAAGGGGTTCTTCGAGCAGCACCCGAAATACCCCGCCGACGACGGCATCATCGAAAGCACGATTTCCTCCGAAGCCCAGAATCAGGTCTTCTGGCATTAATCCTTCCCGATGATGATGGGCCATGCCGCGGCATGGCCCATCATCGCGTTAAACCGGTGGGTAACTGGACCGCAGCGTGATCTTGCTCTAACCTCGCCTATGCCCAGGCAATAGGACGGCGGAAAAAGTGTTTGACGCATTCGATCCCGATTCGAACCCCGGACGGGTATATCAGTCATTGGTTTCGGCTCCGTGCAGTTCGGTGAGCGCGATAGTCAAGCGCACCGAAATTGCCGAAACCGAGGTCCGTGATTCCCTTGCGGAACTCAAACGGGTCGGCGCGGTGATTACGGTGAATCCCGACGAGGAGGTCTGGGACGCCCGCCGCCCGGACGTGGTGGCCGCCGAGATCCTGCGGGCGTTCGATGACCGCAGGGCCCAGTTGCACGAGTTGGAATCCCGCCTGACGGCGGCGTTCCGGTTCACCCGGATGCAGCCCACCGACGCCATGGACATGGAGCTGGTGCACGGCGTCGACGGGTGTTTCCAACGCTTTGGCGAGATCCAGCGGCGGGCGCGCGGTCGGGTGCTGGCAATTGATCGCCCGCCCTATTACTGGGACGAGGCGGAGATCACTCGGCAGGAAATCCTTCAGTCGGAACAAATGGCGCGTGGCGTCGAATACCGCACCATTTATCAGGACTCCGAAAGCGACGCCCCCATGCGCAATGCGAGCATGCGGCGGCTGGTCGCCAATGGGGAGAGCGCGCGGGTGTTGTCCCAACCGCCGATCAAACTCTCCATTGTCGACGAGGATGTGGCGATTCTTCCACTGGACCCTCCCGACAGCGCCAAGGGCGTCCTGGTCACCATCCTGATTCACCAATCGAGCCTGCTGCGGGTATTGATCGAGCTATTCGAATCTCTTTGGCGTCTGGCGGTGCCGGTGAATCTCGCCCAGCTGAATCAGGAACTCAGCCCGCGGGAGCGCGAGATCCTCACCCTGATGGCCAGCGGCGCCGGCGACGACGCGATCGCCCGGCGACTCGGCCTGTCCCGGCGCACCATCGTGCGGCACATCGGCGCGCTGCTGGAGCACCTGGGCGCCACCACGCGCTTCCAGGCCGGGGCCCAGGCGGCCCGCCGCGGTTGGCTGTGACGGGAGCCGCACGGGTGTCCACGCTCACAGCATGAGAAGGTGGTCGCCATGATTCGAGGATTTCGGGACTTCCTGCTACGCGGAAACGTTGTCGATCTGGCCGTAGCGGTGGTCATGGGCGCCGCGATGACCGCGCTGGTCGGAGCCTTCACCAAGGCATTCCTCAACCCCCTGGTCACCCTGGTCACCGGCGGCGCCGAAACCGGCGGCAAGTTCACCGTCAACGGCGTCGACTTCACGTACGGCACGTTCATCGACGCGATCATCACCTTCATACTGACCGCCGCGGTGATCTACTTCGTCGTGGTGCTGCCGGTGCGCAAGGTCTCCGAGCGCTTCAAGAGGGCCGAGGAGGCAAAGCCCGACCCCGAGGACATCATTCTGCTGCGCGAGATCCGCGACGAGCTGCGCCGCCGCTCTAACTCCGCGGGCTGAACAGGCTGGGCGGCGGCTCGGGCGAGCGGACGGCGGTGGCGTCGGTGGTCGCCGGGGTGCCGCCCAGGAAGCGCTCGAACTCCCGTCCGTGCAGGACGCGATAGGGAAAGGTGGACCCGGCGCAGCGGCGCTGGATCTCGGCCACCGGCAGCCCGCCCGCGGCGCCGAACAACAGCACGTTGCCGAAGCGCCGCCCGTTGAGGACGCCGGGCTCGGACAGCACCGCCGCGTCGGCGAAGACCTCGCCGACCGCGGCGGCCATGCCCCGGCTGAACAGCGAGCTCCTGCGGTCGCAGACGTTGGCGCCGAAGCAGCCCCCCGGGCGCAGCACCCGCGCCACCTGGGCGAGGAACTCCACCGTGGTCAGGTGCGCGGGCACGAAGGGCCCGGAGAAGACGTCGGCGACGATGACGTCGTAGCAGTCGTCGGGGGCGGCGGCCAGTTGCTCGCGGGCGTCGCCGATGCGCACCTTCACCCTGACCCCCCTGGCGAGCGGTGCGAGCCTTCGCACCTGTTCCACCACGTCCGCGTCGATGTCGACCGCCTGCTGGTAGGAGCCGGGCCGGGTGGCCGCGACATAGCGGGCCAGGGCCAGGCCGCCGGCGCCCAGGTGCAGCACCCGCAGGGGCCGGCGCGACGGGGCGGCCACGTCCAGCAGGATCGACAGGTGCTGGGTGTACTCGTCGACCAGGTGGGTCGGGTCGGAAAGGTCCACACTCGACTGGACGGTGTCGCCGACCACGAGCATCATGATGTCGGGGTTGTCATCCGACGGGGCCACATAGGTGCGCATCACTCAACAATGCCGCGGGTTCACGGCCGCGATCGCTTGGGCAGCTTGGCTACCACGAGGTCGTAGGAATCGGTGATCAGCTCGTCGACGAAGTCGGGCGGCAGGTCCCCGTCGAGGCGCACGGTGTTCCAGTGCCGCTTGTTCAGGTGATACCCCGGGATGATCTCGGGGTGCGTGTCGCGCAGCTGGACGGCCAGCTCGGGGTCGCACTTCAGGCCCACGGACAGCGGCTCTTCGTCCAGTGTGGAGATGGCGAACATCTTGCCGCCCACCTTGAACACCGACACGTCGGGGTAGCGCGGGAACGGGAACTCCTCGACCGCGCCCGGCAGCCGCAGCAGGGCGTCTTTGAGCTCATCGGGTGTCATCGCTAGTCCAACGGCCGGTGGTACCCGGCGCGGGCCAGGATCTCGCGCACGACGCCGGTCTTGGCGTCGGCGTAGTGCTGGACGTACGTCCATTCGCGCTTGGCGAGTTCGCGTTTGACCTCGGCGTAGCGGTCGCGGTCGGCGTCGTGGGCGCGCAGGCGATCGCGGAGGATCAGGTCGCGGACGGGCGGCTCGGCGCCGGGGGAGAAGACATGCAGGTTGCAGTCGGGGCCGGTGCCGCGCAGCATGCGGTGGGCGTGCCAGTCGGGTTCGCGGACCCGCAGGGCGAACCCGGCCGCCTCAAGGGCGGGCACGTACGACGCCTCGTCGGCCGAATCGGGCACCGTCAGGTCGATGTCGATGATCGGCTTGGCCGCCAGGCCCGGAACCGAGGTGGAGCCGACGTGTTCCAGCGCGATCACGGCCCCGCCGAGGGCGGCGCGAATCCGCTCCTCCAGCGCGGCGAACATCGCGGGCCACGCGGGGTCGTAGTCGACGACCACGACGGGGCGCCGGGCGTCGGCGCCGTCGCCCACGATGACCGAGGCGATGTAGTCGTCGCGCCGCGAATCGGGTGTGGACATCAGGGCCTCCCTTCCGCCGCGGTATCGGAGCCCACCTCGGTCGGGATGTCGAATTGTTGGTGCGAGACGCTTTCGTGCACGATGACGCGCATCGCGTTGAAGATGGCCGCGCCGATGAAGGTGCCGATGACGGCGCGCTCGGCGACGGTGTCGACGTCGGCGGCGCGGGCGGCCCAGGCCACCTCGGCGGGGGCCATCCGCCCGGCCATGTCGGCGTACAGGTCGATGACCTCGTCGACGTCCGAACCCAGCCGGTACATCGCCGCGATCGCCGACACCAGCAGCTCGATCTTCGCCGAGGACTCGCGGATCTGCCAGCCGTGCTCGGACACCACCCGCATGGCCGTGGCGCGGGCCCGCTCCATGGTGGAGGCCTCCTCGGGCCGCTTGGATTCGTAGGCGGGCTCCAGCGCCATGCCCATGGCGTCGTTGAGGGTGCGCGCGTCGGTGTCGAGCGCGGTGAGCACCTCCTGCACCGAGGCGATCGGCAGTCCCCCCACGTCGATCAGGGCGCGGATCAGCTTGAGGCGCCGCAGGTGGGTCTCGCCGTAGTCGGCCTGGTTGGGCGCGGTGCGCTCGCCCGCGGGCAGCAGCCCGGAGCGCAGGTAGTACTTGATGCTGGGGATCGGCACCCCTGATTGCCGACTCAGTTCCGCTATGCGCATCGCCCCTCCAGTGCTCGACTTCGGCCGAACGTCAGCATAACCCGATACGGATAGCGGAAATATCCAAAATATCGCGCCGCGTACTTGCGCTTCGTCACGTGATCATGGATAGTGAAACTATGGATAACAGACAGCGCCACTATCCGTTCCAACTGACTCGCCTGCACAAGCCCCTGGCCTGGTACACCGCCGCCATGGTGATCACCGCGCTGGTGGCCGCCGTCGGCCTCCTCGTCGACGACCGCCTGATCACCGGCGCGCCCGCCTGGGCCAAGCCGCTGAAGTTCTCGCTGTCGTTCATCTTCTACGGAGGAACGCTGGCGATCCTGCTTCCCATGGTGCGCAAGGCGCCCCGCTTCGTGTGGTGGGTGGGCACCGTCATCGTGGCCGCCTCGACCATCGAGATGGTGGCGATCGTCGGCCAGGTGATCCGCGGCCACGCCAGCCACTTCAACAACACCACGCCCCTGGACGCGCTGGTCTTCCAGATCATGGGCGCCACCGTGGTGGTGCTGTGGACGGCCACCCTGGTGGCGTCCATCATGCTGTGGCGGCAGCCGATCGGCGACCGCGCACTGACCTGGAGCCTGCGCCTGGGATCGGTGATCTCCCTGGTGGGCATGGCGCTGGCCGGTCTGATGCTGGGCCCGAAACCCGGCCAGATCGCCGACGGCGCCAAGATGATCGGCGCCCACACCGTCAACGCCGCCGACGGCGGCCCCGGACTGCCGATCCTGGGCTGGAGCAGCGTCCACGGCGACCTGCGGATCCCGCACTTCGTGGGCATGCACGGCCTTCAGATCCTGCCGGTGCTGGCGCTGGTGCTGGCGTGGTGGGCGGGGCGCCGCTCGGGTCGCCTGGCCGACGAGGCCACCCGCACCCGTCTGATCGGCGTGGCCGCCTTCGCCTACGCCGGGCTGACCGCCCTGGTCACGTGGCAGGCGCTGGACGACGAGCCGCTGCTGCGGCCCGGCGCGGCGACCGTCGGCGGGCTCGCGGTGCTGGTCGCGATCGTCGCCGGGGCGCTGGTCACGGTGCTGCGCAAGGGATCACGCGTCCCCGACGCCCCTTCGGCGGCGAGGGAGCAGGAAGAGCCGGCGCGGGCGAGCTAGGCTGAGCAAACGCTTGCCAATGCCTCGCAGGAGCCGCCGTGTACCGCTACTCCGAGATCATCGCCGCCGCCCAACAGGCCCCCGCCGCCCGATCGGCCGTCGATCGGGCGGCCCTGGCGTCCGTCTTCGGGCGCGCCGACCTGGCCGGGCTCGTCGCCGAGCTGCGCGCCGACGCCGCCAGCGCGGAACCGCTGCCCGACCTGCCGTACCGCCTGTTTCGCACCTACGTCCACGACGGAGACCGCTACGGCTTCGAGGGACGCTACTTCGCGCGCCGCCGCAGGCTCAACTCCACCGCCGTCGTGGCGCTGGCCGAGGGCGGCGAGGAGAACTTCGCGCGGCTGTCGGACGTGCTGTGGGCGATCTGCGACGAGTACTCCTGGGCGGTCCCCGCCCACCACCGCTTCAACACCACGCTGGACCTGGGATACCACCGCTGCATCGACCTGTTCGCCGCCGAGACCGCCCACGCGCTGTCCGAGATCGTGGCCGCGGCGGGCGACGATCTCGAGGAACCGGTGCGGCGCAGGGTGATCGACAACGTCCGCCACCGGGTACTGGACGCCTTCGCCGACGAGCCCCGGGCGCGCTGGTGGGAGACCGGCACCAACAACTGGGCGGCGGTGTGCGCGGGCTCGATCGGGATGGCCGCGCTGGCCATCGAGGACGACCCGCTGCGGCTGGCGGCGATCCTGCACCGCGTGCAGGACACCATGGCGGCGTTCCTGTCGGGCTTCACCGCCGACGGCGGCTGCCCCGAGGGCATGGGCTACTGGGTCTACGGCTACGGGTACTTCGCGTACTACGCCGAGGCGCTGCGCGAACGCACGGGCATGGATCTGTTGGCGGGCACCGAGAAGGTCGCGGCCTTCCCCGCCGCGGTGGACTTCGGCGACGGGCGCTGCGTGAGCTTCTCCGACGACCCCGGAGGCGCCGTGCCGCCGACGGGCCTGATGTCGCGGGTGCGCGATCGCCTGGGGGTGCGGCTGCCGCAGATCACCCGGCTGTCGTCCTTCGACGACGACCACTGCTATCGCTGGGCGCACCTGACCCGCACCCTGCTGTGGACGGACCCCGCGGTGATCGGCGGCGCCGTGCCGCGCGGCACCACCTGGCTGCCCGACCTCGCGTGGGTGATCGACCGCGGCGACGTCGGCTCCGCGGCGGTGATGTTCGCCGCCAAGGGCGGCCACAACGACGAACCCCACAACCACCTCGACCTGGGCAGCTTCATCCTCGCCGTCGACGGCGTCCAGGTGCTGGCCGACCTGGGTGCGGGCGTGTACGACGCGGACTACTTCGGGCCCAACAGGTATCGGGCGCTGCACAACTCCGCCGCCGGGCACTCGGTTCCCGTGGTGGACGGGGTGGAACAGCGGGTCGGCGCCGACGCGGCGGCCACCGTGGAGGAGTTTCGGTCCGACGACAGCGGGATTCACCTGGCGCTGGACGCGTCGGCGGCGTACGGCGGCCTCGAGGTGCGCCGCGGCTTCGACTACGACCGGCGCGGGCGCCTGGAGGTGACGGATCGCTTCGGGCGCCGGGGATCGCCGCTGGAGGAGCTGTTCATGTGCCGCGTGCCCCCGCGCGTGGCCGACGGGGCGGTGGAGTGGCGAACCGGCGCGGCCGTGGTGCGGCTGGAGCTCGGCGGCGACTGGGACGTCAGCGTCGAGACCATCGACACCTTCGACCACCGCGCCAAGCCCGAGACGGTGTATCGCCTGCGGCTGAAGGGAACCACGGCGGCCGAGCGCGCCTTCGCCTTCGAGGTGTCCTCAGGGCAGTGACGCCGTCACCGCGGCGATGAGCCGCTCGTAGCTCTCGTCGACGTCGGCTCCCAGCTGGAAACCCTCGGACAGTTGGACGACGACGAACCCGTGGGCGGCGGCGCGGATGCCGCGCACCATGTGGACGGCGTCGACGCCCGTGACGCCGCAGGCGTCCAGAATCGGGAACAGCACCCCCAGCGATCGCTGGGACGCCTCCACCCACGGCGCGTAGTCGCCGCCGCTTTGCGGAATCGAGCGGTAGCGCGGCGGGTGATCCAGGGCGTAGCGTCGCCAGGCCCGCATGAAGGCCGCGACGGCCTTGGCGCCGCCCAGGCCCAGCACCGCCGCGGTGACGGCGTCGCCGAGCTGGTTGGCGACCCGCGCCGCCACCATGAGCCGCAGCTCGGCGAGCGAGCTGATGTGCTTGTACAGCGAGGGCGTGGCGACCCCGGCGTGGGAGGCCACCGCCGCCAGGGTGAGCGTCTCGGGCCCGTTGGCGTCGGTGACCTCCAGCGCGGCGTCCACCACCGCGTCGGGCGACAGTCCGGCGCGCGGCATCTCAGTTCTCCTTGAGCCCGTTGAGGAAGCCGACCACCACGGGGCCGACGGTCTTGGCGTTGTCGACGTGCGGGTAGTGGCCGGAGCCCTCGGACAGCTCCACGGTGGTCGGGCCGCCGAGCTCTGAGGCGATCCGGTGGGCCTCGGCGGTCGGGTCGGAGTGGTCGCCGTCCTTGGTGCCCATGACGATCAGGGTCGGGGCGGTCACGGTGGACAGGTCGACCTTCGGGTCCTCGGGGAAGGAGTCCAGCAGGGCGCGCACCGGCTTGGCGCCTCCCTTGCGGCTCAGGCTGGCCTTGAGCGCGGCCATGTCCTCGGCGAAGTCGGCGGGCTTGTCGCCGGGGTACAGGGACTTGACGTACATCGTCCACAGTGAAGCATTTCCCGTGATCATCTTGGCGGCGGTGCCGAGGAACGCTCCGGGCTTGGAGTGTTCGACGGCCGGTCCGACGATCACCATGGCGCTCACGAGGCCGGGCTCGCGGGACGCCAGCTGGGAGACCGACTTGGCGGCGAAGGAGTGTCCGATCACGACGGCGGGGCCGCCGAGCTCGCGCACCAGGGCCTCGACGTCGTGCGAGACGGCGGTGGGGCTGTATTCGTTCCAGCCCAGGCTGGATTCGCCGTGTCCGCGCACGTCCATCGTGGCGACGCGGTAGCCGGCGTCGGCCAGCGTCGGGGCGAGGTAGCGGAAGGTCGAGCGGGTGACGCCCATGCCGGGGGCGCACACGACCAGCGGTCCGTCGGCGGGGCCGGTGAGCTCGTAGGCGATGGTGCCTTCGGGAAGGGTGAGGGTCTGGGTGTTCATGACGGCTCCTTGGCTATTGGGCATAGCTGAAAAGCTAATACCATTAGCCAAGGAGGTCAAGCATCGCCGACGTGATGTGCGTCACTCGGTGACGGAGTCCCAGGTGACGGGGAGGCGGTGCACGCCGTAGGTGAACGCGCGTTCCCGCAGCGGGATCTCGGCGTCGTCGACGGCCGGCCGCAGCCCCTCGAAGCGCCCGAGGAGACCGGAGTAGGCGACCCGCAATTCGATGCGCGCCAACTGTTGCCCGAGGCACTGGTGGATGCCGTGGCCGAACGCCAGGTGGCGGCGGGCGTTGTCGCGCTCCACGAGCAGGCGGTCGCCGCCGCCGAACACCCGCGGGTCGCGGTTGGCGACCGAGGCCGCCACGGTCACGGTCTCCCCGGCTCCGATCGCCTGCCCGCCCAGCTCGAGATCCTCCAGGGCGGCGCGATGGAGACCGAACTGGACGATGGTGAGATAGCGCAGCAGCTCGTCCACGGCGCCGTCCATCAGATCGGGATTGGCACGCAGCCTCGCCAGCTGCTCGGGATGGCGCAGCAGCGCCCAGGTGCCCAGCCCGATCATGTTCGCGGTGGTCTCGTGCCCGGCGACCAGCAGGATGATCCCGATGCTGGTGATCTCGGTGTCGTCGAGCTCGCCGCCGTCGACCAACGCCGACAGGATTCCGTCGTCGGGGTGGGAATGCTTGCGCCGCACCAGATCGGCGAGATAGCTGTGCAGGTCCCGCATGGCGACGTGCTGGGAGTCGGGATCCTCCCGCGTGGACACCAGGCGCGCGGTGATGGCCTGGAACCGCCCGTGGTCGGCGTAGGGGACGCCGAGCAGCTCGCAGATCACCAGGGACGGGATCGGCAGGGCGAACGCGCACACCAGATCCACCGGCGGCTCGGCGCGCGCCATGGTGTCGAGGTGCCGCTCGGTGATCTCGGAGATGCGCGCCTCGAGCCGCCGCATCCGCCGCATCGTGAAGTAGCCGGTGAGCAGGCGCCGATAGCGGGTGTGTTCGGGCGCGTCCATCACGGCGAAGAAGCCCGGCGGGGTGGAGCGGTCGTCGGTCGGCAGCGTCCCTTCCTGGACCGGGGCGTGGCGCAGCTCGACGCGGTGGGAGAACCGCGGGTCCGCCAGCACCCGCTGGGACAGGGCGTGGTCGGTGACCAACCAGCCGAGGTGGCCATCGGGATAGGTCATGCGTCCGATCGGCCTGTCGGCGGCCAGTTGAGTCAGGGCGCCGGGTGGGTCGAAGGGGCAGCCCGCGTCGCGGGGGATCGGCAGGCCGTCGAGCGGGATGTCGGGTGTGAAGGTCATGTCCGTCGCTCCAAACGAGGATGGTTTTTCACTAGAGTAGCTCTAAATTTAGAGTCACTCTAACTTTAGAGCTTCAGTAGGATGAGGGCATGGAGGAACCCCAGGGACTGCGGGCCCGCAAGAAGCAGCGCACCCGGGCCGCGCTGATCGATGCCGCCTACCGCCTCTTCGACAGCCGCGGATACTCCGACACCACGGTCAACCAGATAGCCGCGGCCGCCGAGGTCTCGCCCGCCACGTTCTTCAACCACTTCGCGTCCAAGGAGGACGTGATCTTCGCCGACGGCGGCGTGCTGCTGGAGGAGATCAGCCAACGGCTGGAGTCCCTCGCGGCGGGCCGCAACCCCGTCGAGGCGCTCGCGGATGCCGTGCGCGCCACCACGGCCGACGCGGGCACCCGCGCCCCCGGAGGCGAGCTGGAGGCCATCCGCATCCGCCTCATCACCACCGAACCCGCGCTACAGGCGCCCACGCTGCGGCGCACCTTCGACTCACAGCACGGCATCGCCGCGGCGCTGCACCGCGCCTATGCCGCGACGCTGGGCCACCGCGAGGCCGAGGTCCTGGTGGGCGCCGTCGTCGGCGCCATCTTCGCCGCCGTCCACAGTGCCTCGCGGGCGGGCGAGCCGCTCGACCGCGCCCTGGACGACACGCTGGACATCCTCACGCGGACGTGGCGCCCCGCTGCTCGGCGAGGAACCCGCGAATCAGCTCGGTGAACTCGGCGGGCCGTTCCAGATTCGGAAGGTGACCCGCCCAGTCCAGCCGCACCCGACGCGATCCGTCGATGACGGCGTGCAGGTGGTCGGCGATCTCGGCGAAGTCGGGCAGGTCGTGGGCGCCCGACACCAGCAGGCTCGGCGCGGTGATGTCGGCGAGGTCGAACTCTCCCTCGATGCCGTCCACC